>JAITBS010000545.1 GCA_031283515.1 Planctomycetaceae bacterium | reverse complement strand
AAATTTCTTTAAGTTCAATAAATATAACATGTTATAAAAATCAATACACTGTAAAATCAAAATGATCAAATCCAAAATCAATGCTCAATAATGATACAAGTGTTGCTTAAAATAAAACAGTAATCAATATATTCATTACACTTGACAGTTTGGTTTTCGTTTTTTGAGAAGATCGACAGATTTTGACGGAATAAACAGAATTTACAGATTTTTAAATAAAAGATATCTATTTACAAATAGGGAGCATTCCCGTTCCGTGTAGATTTTCGATATTTTATAAGTTTTTTGATTTCAAGAGGTTATAAAAACGACAGTTTTTTATTTTTCCAAAACTTCAAGCGGCTTCATATTGAAAAATAATGATGCCCGCCACTTGACAAAATAACCGGCTTTGATAGCCTCTTTTTTTCGAGTAAACAATAAACCGTCACGGAATGGGAATGCTTCCCCTGTTAATTGCCTACCTTGTAATTTCCAACTGTAAACAAATTCAAAAATATTCCACTGCAAAAATATTCCACTGATAGATTACAATTTTCATCAATAAGGTTAAGTAAATTCAATGAGTTTTTGGAAAAACAAAATCGTTCTTGTAACAGGCGGCTCAAGTGGTTTGGGACGAATTATTGCGGAAGAATTTTTCCATGCCGGAGCGAAATTAACTCTTGTCGCCTTGGAAAAGAATGATGTTGAAAAAACAGCACAAGAAATAGGTTCTGATGTTTTGGCAATTCATGCAGATATTACAAAACAAGAGGAGGTAAATCGGGTTTTCGAAATAATCCGTAACCATTGGGGCAGGCTTGATGTGTTGGTCAACAACGCCGGACGTTCAATGCGCGGTAGAGTCCTGGACACAACACCCGAACAATTTCAATCTCTTTTCGATTTAAATGTGCTGGGAACAATCCGTTGTACACGAGCAGCCGCAGCAATGCTTCTTGAACAACAAGGGCATGTTGTCAATATCGGTTCGTTAGCGGCTAAAAGTGCGGCTCGTTATGTTGGAGCATATCCCGTTTCCAAATTTGCAGTGGCGGCTTATTCGCAACAACTGCGTCTCGAACTCGGTCAGGAAGGTTTGCATGTTCTTTTGGTTTGCCCTGGTCCAATTCACCGCGAACAGGAACGGCTTTATCCTTTGGAAGGACTGGAAAATATTCCCGATTCTGCCCGCACTGCCGGTGCAGGAGTTAAGGTCAAACGCATTGACCCACATCGGCTCGCCCGAAAAATCCTCCGCTATTGCGAACTCCGAAAACCCGAACTCATCGTTCCCACCAAAGCAAAACTCCTCTTCGCTATCGCTCAACTCTTTCCAACCTTAGGCGACTGGCTCATTAAAGTTAATAGTTAATAGTGAATAGTTAATAGTGTTCGCAAGCGGAGAATACCGTTTTGGATAGTAATCCGCTTGCGAAACTATTCACTATTCACTACTCACTATTAACTACTCTTTACCTGTTGGTTCAAAATCGTTATGATTCGCCAAAATTGATTAAACCGTAAATTTTGTTGGCTAAACCTGGCATGGTCAACCGGAAATCATTGTCGTCTTCTATTGGAATCATCAATCATAGTGTCATGACTCAACAACGGATTGTTTTTCGGAATTTCTGTTTTTTTGTTGTGATCGTTTTGGGCATGATCATTGCCGTTTGCGAAACCAATGGTAATGGTTATGGAATCGTGTTAGGGCAAACAATGCCGCCTCAACCGACATGGACGGAATATTTTGAAACAGACGTTCCCAGTTGGCGAATAGTACATTCCGAAAAACGCGGAACAACCGTAAATCAGCAGCGTTCACAACTTCAATCTCTACAAGGAAAAAAATCAGAGATATTTCAGTTTTCTTTGCCGACAGATTCTTGTGTGATTCTTGGTCATTCTGTCGGATTTCCGTTAGTCATCGAAGACCTGCTGCCAACTCTTTGTGTTCAGTCGAATCAACCCGGAATTGCTATCGGTGCCCAAATCGTGTTGCCGAACACCGCACACCCAGAAACAGGGAAACCAATCACTTATCTTGTTGCCGGTACAAAATATACAGGTTCAGGTCATTGGGAAAAATTAGGTTTTTGGGATAAAAATGGTAATCCGGTTTTACTGCAACAAGCAGAACGAGTCGGAAAATTACTTCGTGCCGAACTCAAAATGAATCTCGATTTGCGTGATAAATATATTCGGCAACTTGTGCTTTTTGTCGAATCAGGAACAACTCCGCCATCACCAAAAACACTTTGGATTGATTCTCTTGAAGTTGCGGGTCATGTTGCAGTTTCCGATGCGATTCTGAATCGTTGTGAATTTGAGAAGCCGACATTTTGTTTTGATCCGGTCAATTTTGACGGATTCAAAATCGAAGCCGGTTTGAAATCGGTGTATGTTCAAACTATCCGGTCACAAAATCCGAAGGGCGATACCGAATGGGTTTCACCGCTTGCCAACCGAACCTCATCGCCCTTGAAGGCAACTCCCATCTCTGGAAATCTCCAACCTAATCCCAATAACCAAACCGAAAAACATTCAATTACTCCACATTTAACCGAAAAATTGGAACGCTCTGTTTTTTCGGAACAGGATGAAATTCGGTTTTCGTTGACCAACCAGCCGGTGCAGACCATTTCTCCGGCATCGTTGTTGCCGATTCGTCTTACGGATCAAGTTCTTTCGGTTGATGAGATTCCAATTGGAGTTCGGGCAATCGAGTACAATGGCGAACCGTTGGCGGTTTTGCGTCAACTGGAATTCAACGCCGCATGGATTAAGGAACGCCCAACTGCCGCTTTATTGCAAGAAGCCCAAACTGCCGGAATTTGGTTAATTTGTTCTCCTCCGGGACCGTCGGAATTATCTACGGTTTCAAAGTTCGATCCTTCGGCAAATCCGCGTCCATCGGTTTCGGGAACATCGGTAATTGATTCTATTTATGACAATGTTTTGGTGTGGAATCTTGGCAACGAATGTACTCAGCCCAATCATACGGCTTATTCACAATGGGTTTCTGTTTTACAAAGTGCAGACCGTGTTCGGCGACGCCCGATTCTTTGTACGGCGCAAAGCGGGGTTCGCGAATACAGCCGAATTGCGGATATTTTGATGATGCGCCGTGAACCGCTTCTATCCTCATTGGATTTTCTTGCGTTACGGGATTGGCAGCAATCCTATCCGTTGTTAGCTCGTCCTGATACACCGTTTTGGTGTACGGTTCAAACGCAGCCTTCGCCTAAACTTGCCAATCAATGGATCATGTTTGAAGGCAATCCGCAATCAATTTGTCCGTTTTCTTTTGAACAACTTAGAATGCAAGTTTATTTGGCATTGGCGACAGGGGCGCATGGTATTTTATTTACATCGAACACTCCGCTTACCAACAATGATCTTGAAAGTGAATTTCGGCGAACTGCACTTGAATTACTCAACTGGCAACTTCAACTGATAGAGGAATGGTTTGCGGCGGGCAATGTTTCACCGGTTTTGGTGAAATCCAATCGCCGTTCGATGTCGAGTGCGGTGATTCAGTCGGGGCGTTCTCGGTTATTGATACCGATTTGGCAGGAAAACCGTAATCAGATGGCCTTGAGTGCGGCGATTGTCGGCAATGTCAAATACATTATTTCGGGAATTCCAGAAACCTATGATGCGTATCATCTTGTTCCCGGCGGTCTTTATCCGATTGACACGAAACGAGTTGCGGGCGGAGTTCAGATTGAATTGCCGGAAGCGAACCTGAACTCAGTGATTTTTTTTGGTGAAGTCGATGCGATTTACGCCAATATTGGGAAACGGGCAAAAGAGATTGGAGCACGTGCTGCTTATTTAGCCTGCCGTATTGCGGAACTCCAATTAGCCGCAACCGAACAGGTTCTTTCCGTACTGAAACAGTCCGCTGAAATGAAAACAATTCCAATTCATCCCAAAGATAATTTACCGCTTATTGCCGTCAAAGAGCAAGAAACAATGATTAACACAACGAAAAATGCTCTTGATCTTGCGAAAAATCTTGCGCAACGTCATCCGCCGGATTATGCGCGTGCTTATCTTCAGGCGGAAATTGCAACACGCGGACTTCGAGTGACGGCGCGGGAGATGCTTCAGGAGGCGACACGTCATGAGCTGAATCTTTGTATGACACCGGTTTCGGTTACCTTTGCGGCATTGCCTTATTATTTAACGGCTTATCAGCGAACCAATGGAGCCAAATTAAGCGAAAACCGTTTACTTTGCGGCGACATGGAAAATTTGTATCAAATGAACCAAGCTGGTTGGGAGACGGTTTCGCATCGTATTGAGGGTGTTGGGTCACCGAAACGGGACACGGTGACGAATGCCAAACGGTCTGGTCAAAAGGGGTTGCAAATGGTTGTGTTGCCGGCGAGTTCGGAAGACAAACCGGTGCAACTGGAAACAACGCCGATTTGGATGACGACTCCGCCTATTCCGGTGCGAATGGGTGAAATGATATGTGTTCATGGTTGGGTTCGGATTCCGCGACGGTTGGAATCAACGGTGGATGGTTTAATGATTTTCGATTCACTGGGCGGGGAATCTTTGGCGTTGCGTTTTTTGGAGACTAAAGATTGGCAGGAATTTGCATTTTACCGCAATGTTCCGGCGGACGGCAATTATTTTGTAACGTTTGGGTTACAGGGATTCGGCGAGGTACATATTGACGATGTGAGTATTTGCGCTGTTCAGTTTGAGGTTCCGGCGCCGATTCCCGCAACACCCCAACAACCCTCCACACCAACTCCCTGGCAACGGCTTAATCCTTTTCAATATTTACCGCCAATCCCAATCTGGAATCAATAACCGAGTATCTATTCAGCGGCGTGTTTAGTTTTTCTTCTTCACTCCGAAAAGGGGGCGGTTTTCATAATCATTCAGTGGAATTTTTACAACACAAACCCAAAAACACACAAAATAAACAGTTCCGGTTTGTAAGGGCTCACAATTTCTTTAATATGTCATTTTGTAAATGATTATGTCGTTTTGTCTTTTTGAACGGCGTTTCTGTTGACGTTTACCAACAGATGATTATTCTGAATACCACTATCGAATAATGTCGTAATTCATGTTTGGCGTCACTGTTTTCGTTTGTGGAAACTTCCGCTGCTTTTCTGTCCCTGTTAATTCCTGTTAATCAGTTTTCCTCTAATAAATACCTTACTTCATTCCGTACTTGAAATGATTCCGGTTATTTTTATAATAGATTACAATTTCGCCAAGTCACTGTGGCAAGGCTCTTTAGTTTAACATGTTTCACCCTTATAATTATCAAAAAATTATGAAACAACTAATTTACTTTCTGTGTTTGTTTTTACTGCCGGTTGCTGTTGTTATGGCAGACGATTGGCAAATTGTTTCCGGCAAAATTATTACTGAATTTGCCAAAAAAGTTGACCCGAAAAATCCATTGCCGGAATATCCGCGACCACAACTCGTTCGCAATACCTGGTTGAACCTCAATGGTCTTTGGGATTACACAATCACCAACCGTGATGCCGCAAAACCCGAAAAAAATGACGGCAAAATTCTTGTTCCTTATCCAATTGAATCGGCATTGTCCGGTGTCGGTAAAACGGTGGGAAAAGACAAAAAACTTTGGTACTCACGACAATTTGAAATTCCAAAAGGAAAAAATTGGGATGGACAACGAATCTTACTGCATTTCGGAGCAGTTGATTGGGACACCACCGTTTGGGTCAATGGTAAAGAAGTGGGTAAACATGTCGGCGGTTATTCTCCGTTTGCATTTGATATTACCAATGTTTTGAAACCAAACGATAAGCAGGAACTTACAGTTGCCGTCTTGGATCCAACCGACGACCACTTCCAACCACGCGGTAAACAAATTAAGAATCCGCACGGAATTTGGTACACCGCTGTTACAGGAATTTGGGATACCGCTTGGCTCGAACCGGTTCCGGCAACCGCCATTGAAAAACTTAAATTCGTTCCCAATATTAAAAACGCAACAGTGACCATCGAAACCGCCGTTAAAAATTTACAAGACGGCGATCTGATTGAAGCCAAAGCGTCGTTTAAATCGGAAACCAATAAACAAACTGTTCAACGCACCGTATTGGGACGCCGTAGTTCACGCCGATCTTCGGCAACCTCTTTCGTAACCGTTAAGAAGATTCAAGCCGGTGAACCATTGGTGTTGCCGATAGCGAACCCAAAACTCTGGACTCCGGATGAACCCAATCTGTACGACTTAACCGTTTCGGTTATTCGTGACGGAAAAGTAATTGATACGGTGGATTCTTATTTCGGAATGCGAGAGATTTCGCTTGGTAAAACCGAAGATGGAATAACACGAATGTTGTTGAACGGAAAATTCCTGTTTCAACACGGTCCGCTTGATCAAGGTTGGTGGCCCGACGGTCTTTACACGGCTCCGACCGATGAGGCGTTGGCGTATGATCTTGAAGTTACGAAAAAACTCGGGTTCAATATGCTTCGTAAACATGTTAAAGTGGAACCGATGCGGTTTTATGCTCATTGTGATCGTCTTGGAATTCTTGTTTGGCAAGATATGCCCAGCGGTGATAAATATATCGGCGGAAATGACCCTGATTTTGCCCGTTCACCGGAATCCACCGCTAATTATGAACGGGAATGGAAGGAAATTATCGAAACACGGTATAACGCTCCCAGTATTGTTGTTTGGGTTCCGTTCAACGAAGGTTGGGGACAATTCGATACTTGCCGGATTCTCGACTTGACCAAACAAGTTGATCCGACTCGATTGGTTGATGGTCCCAGCGGTTGGGCAGATCGCGGCTGCGGTGATTTGTACGATAAACATCAATACCGCGGTCCCGGCATGTTCCCGCCGGAAGAAAAACGCGCCACGGTTCTCGGTGAATACGGCGGACTTGGTTTACCGGTGAAAGGTCATACTTGGCTTGAATCGGACAAAAACTGGGGTTACGGCGGTAATCTGAAAGATAAGGATGATTTGCTTCAAACATATAAACAATTGAATGATCGTTTGCATCCATTGATTGCCAAAGGACTTTCCGCCGCCGTTTATACACAGACCACCGATGTTGAAATTGAAGTGAACGGTTTAATGACTTATGACCGTATTATCAAAGTTGACGTTAAAAAGTTCAAAGCGTCCAATGATGCGTTACATTATCCGGTTCCGGAAATACAAACATTGGTTCCAGCAGCTTTTCAAAAGGAATCCGAATGGGCGTACACAACAGACAAACCCGTTGAGGGTTGGGAAAAAGCGGGGTTTGACGATAAAGCGTGGAAAAAAGGCAACGCCGGTTTCGGAACTGCCGGCACGCCCAACACAACGGTACGTACCGAATGGAAAACAAACGATATTTGGATACGAAAATCGTTTGAACTTTCATCGGAAGACGTCAAGGATCTGTCACGGTTGAGGCTTGATCTTCATCACGATGAAGACGCCGAAGTTTATGTCAACGGCGTTAAGGTTCTCGAAGTAAAAGGTTACGTCAACTCCTACACGAATTTTCCGCTGAATAATGTTACAAAGGCGTTCAAAGCAGGTAACAACGTTATCGCAATTCACTGTAAACAAACCGACGGCGGTCAATATATTGACGCCGGAATTTCCTACATCGTCCCGACTCCAATAAAAGGACAAAAACGGATTTGGTAACATTTTAGGTTAGTATCCGTTAAGATATTTTCAATTCTATCAATCAATAATTCGGGAACATAAATTCCCGAATTATTGATTGGTAATCTGATTTGGTGTTGCCTAATGCTTCGTTAATCTTTAATTTTGCGATATTGTGTTTTCCGATAAGCCTGTTTGGTCAAGGTTACCTTTCTGTCTATGTCAAATTTTAAGATTAGCAAAGCACTAGGGAACTTCGCAATATCTCTTGAATGTCGTTAA
>JAITBS010000483.1 GCA_031283515.1 Planctomycetaceae bacterium | reverse complement strand
GTTATTCCCTTCACAGCGTACTCCAGAGGACTTGAACCTCTAACATTTATAAATGTAACAACCTGTTCAGTATGTTAAAATAGGTAAAAAATCCACCCTCTCCTATTAGAAAGGAGAGGGTGGCAATTTGTGAAGTTGACAGCGGAATAACCTGTAGAAAGTCAGAGTTATTCCCTTCACACTACCGAACCCCGGACTTGAACCGGGATGCCCTTGCGGGCGGTGGATTTTGAATCCACTGCGTCTGCCTATTCCGCCAGTTCGGCTAACTTTTATTAAATAATCGACCAGTTAATTAAATCGCCTCTTATTTTACATGAAAAAAAACGTTTTACAATATCCAGTTAGTTTGCCGGTAAAGATTTCTTATAATTACAATTCAAATTCATACGTAAAAAAGAACCAGTTCTAGTTCCGGTTATTGTAAAAGAATCAGTTACGATGTTGCCTGGATAAGCGAAGTGCTGACCATAAAAACACGATCTTGAATAGACATTGTCTCAGGATCGTCAATTTCAAACGTAATACCACAATACTCAATACCTTTGGTGTAAGAAATATTATAATTGCTCCCAAGAATCACCGAAGGTACTGTAATATTGTTAATCATCCATGGAGTATTGTAAAGTTTTGTTTTGAGTCCTCCTGCGATAATGTTGGTAATTTCCCCAACCCCATCCACCACTTGGGCATTGACTGTTGTGTATTCTTCCATTGAAAAACCGGAAACCGCAAGTGTGGCAACACGATTAGGCATTGTAAGCGAAAGGAACCCCGTACATTTTCCGCTAAGACCAATCATTCCCGTAACCGGAGCATCCGGTAAGTGAATCGGAATCTTTGTTATACCGACAACACGCATCTTCAAATCACACATCTGAAAACAACTCTCCACCGACATAATTGTCGAGTTAGTTATCAACGTATTGATTGTTAAACCACGAATTTCAGAAACAGAATCTTGTGACATAAAAATATTTGAAATATAAATAAAAGGTTAAATAACATAATGTCAATAGGCATTCTTCAAAAGGAAATTCTTCCGTAAAAAACACCAACAGAAATACCCATTCGGTTATCTCCCAATTCTTGTTTTTTGATTGATGATACGGTGACCGGTTACAGGAGGAAGATTTTCGAGAAGTTTTGGATCAATCTCCTCAATCCGAATTTGTTGATCGGGAATAAGACGTTCCGCTCCTTCAATAACCGCCTTCGTTCCAGCAACAAGGAGAGTTTGTCCTTCTTCGGTTTCTGGTTCTATACCATAAGAATTGATTCCTTCTGCAGTGATTTTAACCGGAACCGGTTTGGCAGTCAGAATAGAAGCGTCCTCTTCTTTGGATTGGGAGGGAACTGCCAGCCAAACGGTGGAACCATCCGGTTTCATCAACACCGCATCTTTAGAAACAACTATTTCCTCCTTAGGATCCGTAATCGCCACCAACGCCGTCGCACTCATACCAACCTTCAGTTCCCCATTGCGGTCCTCCAACCGAACAATCACCGGAAAACTACGCGGAGACATCAAATCGTAAGGAACAATAGAATGAACTTTACCAACCACTTTGATACCCAATTCGCTAATAATAATTGGCATTTCATCGCCGATTTTAATATGATTGATGTATTCTTCGACCACCGCAACACAGGCATCGATAGAGCCGAGTGAAACGATTTCGGCGATTGGTGTTCCTGGGGCGAGAAGTTCACCGAGTCCGGTTTCGCGGCGAATAATATAGCCGTCAAATGGGGCGAGAATGGTTGTTCGTTTGAGTTTTTCTTTTGCTTCTTTGTTTGCGATGACGGCTTTTTCGAGATTTTGCCGAAACTGTTCGACCAAAGTTCGTTGGTTATTTAGTTCGCTTTCCGAAACAGCACGACTCAAGGCAAGTGATTCGATTCGTTCCGATTCGGAAAGTTGAAAAGCGTATTGTTTTTCTAGAATTTTGATTTCTGCTTCTGTTTGGGCAATGGTAAGTTCGAGCCATGTTTTGTCGATTTGGGCGATGAGTGTTTCGCCGCCTTTTACTTTTTGCCCCACTTCAATCGGCAACGCCACGACAAGACCTGATACTTCTGTTGAAATCCGTGCAAGTTGAACCTCAATCAATTTTCCATGAAACGGTCTAATCGTATTGATTAACTCTTTCCGCACTGTGTCAACACGTACCAAACTCAAAGGGCGTGAGGGCGATTTTTTTTCGGTTTCGTTTTGGTTACCGGTTTTGGGTTGGGGCTGATAAAACGCAAAAACGTAATAGCCCACAGATCCTGCTCCAATTAAAAGGCTTGTTAAAGCAATGGCAAACAGTAAAACGATAGATCGGTGTTTCGATGTTGACATGATATTAGGAACTGAAAACTAAATAAAAATGAGGTAATATTTCAGTGGTTTGGGTTCTTTGTAACCATTTGTACCCATAAAATAAAGTAAAAACTCAAAAGGTAAAAGTTTTTTATCGGCAGGGCATTTATTATCGGCAATTTCATCAAATCAAAATAATTATACCAAATCTAATTTATCCAGCAAGATCACCAAGAAAAACTAAAAAATGAGTAAATATGTCAGTGGAATTATTATTTTTCCATTTTCACCCCGCAAAGGCGTCATTTTCCTAACCGTAGGTCAAACGCAACGCAACCTACGGATCGGAAACTCTCTAAAATTAGGCTCTAATGATCAGCAGTTCGAGTCAGATTGC
>JAITBS010000472.1 GCA_031283515.1 Planctomycetaceae bacterium | reverse complement strand
AAAAAAATCCAGACCAATTTCAGAAAAGAATCAGGAAAAATGCATCTTTATAAATTCGTAATCTATCAGTGGAATATTCGTCAATTTGTTTACCAATGGACTCCAAAGTCGGCGTACTCGCCGACTTGCCCCTGTTGACGGACGGAAATGAAAAAACAACCAACCGTTGCGACCGTGGGTTCGCAACCCTTCGGCGAAAGGTCGCCTACCTTGTAATTTCCAACGGTAAACAAATTCAAAAATATTCCACTGATAGATTACAAAAAATAATAATTCCACTAAAATATTACAAAATTTATCAGTATTTAATTCATGGATAATTTACATAGTGAAATTGACGCAATTCGTCAACGTTTAGGTAAAAAGCTCTTGATTCTTGGACATCATTATCAACGAGATGAAATTGTTGCACATACTGATATGCAAGGCGACAGTTTTCAACTCAGTGCCGCCGCCGCACAAAATACGGATTGCGAAACGATTATTTTTTGCGGTGTCCACTTCATGGCGGAAACAGCAGATATTTTAGCCAATAGTCCTGAAAATCTTGCCCGACGCAATGGTCAACGTGTTGATGTGATCTTGCCGGATCTTGATGCCGGTTGCTCAATGGCGGAAATGGCAACACGGCACGAAGTCGAAGATTGCTGGAATTCCCTGATTACACTCTTTGACCCCAAAGAAATCGTTCCCGTAACTTATGTTAATTCCACCGCCGAACTCAAAGCGTTTTGCGGTCAACACGGCGGTATTGCCTGCACCTCCACCAATGCCCATGCTGTTCTCCATAAGGCGTTGCAACAAAATTCGCAAAAACAACGTGTCCTCTTCTTTCCCGATCAACATTTAGGACGAAACACCGCAATAAAAATGGGGCTCCCCGAATCGCAAATGGCTTTGTGGAACAGTAATGAACCCGATTTCGGAGGAAATTCTTCAGAACAAATTCAAAATAGCCGAATTATTTTGTGGAATGGCTATTGTTGTGTCCATCAAAAATTTGTTTCAGGACATATTGATGAGATTCGTAACATGTTTCCGAATATTCGCGTGATTGTTCATCCCGAATGTCGGCGCGAGGTTGTTGAACAGGCAGATGAATCAGGTTCAACCGCGTTTATTTTGAAACAAATCACTCAATCACCCGCCGGTTCACAATGGGCAGTCGGTACAGAATCACGTTTTGTTGAACGGCTGGCACGGCAAAATCCCGATAAAACTATCGTAAATCTGTCCTTTCAACCCAGTTATTGCGAAACAATGGGACGAATCGAACTCCCAAAACTCGCCGACATGCTCCGCTCTGTCGAATCCGGATTGAAACAAAATATTATCCGCGTCAATGATCCAATCGCCCAAGATGCGTTACACTGCCTCCTCCGAATGCTCCAAGCCCATTCCTGAATATCCTTCGCAAACTCATAAAATACCAATAAAATACCAATAAAATACGAAACGTAACGACTCCTCCATCAATATTTTTCCTAATTTTCGATTCTTTTTCAAAAAATCTGTAACCGTACCAATTTTACCCCTTGATTTATTATTTTATTTTTGTATAATATAACAGATGCTTGTGAAATTATCACAATGCATCTATTGTGAATGACATTTTGATTGTCGTTCGTTTATCAGTTACTCCTATAACAATTATTACGAAACATGCCCAAAAAAGCTGTTGTAAAAAAAGCTGCTGCCAAACGTACTTCAAAACGTTCCGGCGCAGGACGTCCCAAAGGAACCGGAAAATTTGGTTGTGAAACCAAAGTCATTCGTGTTCCTATCCATTTGGTTGATGAGATTTACGATTTTATTCGACGTAAAATTAATCACTAATTGAACGGTTCGAAAACCAATGGAAGATCGCGTAGATACGGTTTAACCGTATTGAGTTTTTTAACACCGATCCCTTTAACGTTCATTATTTCACGGTGATCGTTAAAGGGACCTTTTATTTCCCGATATACGGTAATTTCTTCCGCCAACTTCTCACCAATACCCGGAAGTGCCAGAAATTCTTCTACCGTTGCAGTGTTCACGTCAATTTGAAATTGATATTCTTTGAACCCGTCCTGATTCCATTCTCTTCGAAAAACCGAAAAAGAAAAAATAAGAACGAAAAAGAACACCAGAAACAAAATAACCGTCCGTTGATCCCGATAACGAAAGAAAAAAAACATGATCCCATAACCAATTCGTTCACATCATCAAATAAGGCGTAAATTATTCAGCGGAATTCGTAAATAACCAACCGATTAAGGAACAGTCTATTTTATAAATGTGCACGTAATAGGAAATAAAAAACACGGAAATATTATAAGAATTTTCCGTGTTCCGAATAGAAAATTGTTCATTCCTGTTTCATACAGCATTTTTTATACTTTTTTCCGCTGCCGCAAGGACAAGGATCGTTTCGTTTGACCGTATTTTCATTACGAAACGGTTGACCGTTTTCCGCTATTTCAAGTTTACCCTTGTCGTATTTTCGCATCATACTGCTTGCTACGGTACTGCCGGTCATTTCGTCCAACATCTGATACAAAAACTCATTATTAGCACTTTCTCCTCCATAATCTTTTTCGTATTGAGCCAATTCCTGATCGAGTTCTTCGGAATTTTCTTCTTCAATGATTTCGTCCTCATTAGTACGGGATAAATCGAATGGCGATGTTTGTTGAGCCGGAACCGTATTCGCCCATTCCGAAACAATTTTTTGATTCTGCTCAATACCGGTGTCAACCATCCTTTCAAACTCTTTCCAAAACAGTTGCCATAACCGATGGTCATTTTGTGTTTCAATCTGTCTTTGTTTGATTGGTTCTTTCAAAGATTCCAGAATCGGCAACGCTTCACCGGAATCGTTTTTCCGAAGTACATCGAGTACGTGAAGGAGAGATTCTTTTTCGAACCGGTATTTACTACTTCTGAACACCCGAAATAAACGCCGAATCACCTGTTGATCGATTTGTCTTTTCCTATCTTCCTTTTCATCTTCATTATCTCTTTCATATTCTGTTCCTTCCTTCTTTGAATCGGAGGTTTGTTGTTTATAATGCCGATAATCAGCCAGTTTACGATCACATGTCTCCCAAAGAGCATCCGCTTCCTCATAACGCTCTGCCGATAGAAGCAACGCTATATTAGAACTGATCGCAAGACATTGATCATAATAAGCCGGAGACGGATCAGGAAGTAAACGAATAAATTGGTCAAACGTTTCTAATTCACGTTGTCCCCAAAGAAGGGCATCGTCGATTCGGTCTAAAGTACAGAGTTGTTCTTCAATACTCTGAATCGTTTTATTTTGCAGTTGTAATAACAAAGCGGAAGGAGCAATTCGTTGGTGATCGTGAATACGCAGATATTCCGTATCAAGCCCCTCAAGATTTTCCGCAACAACCCGATTACGTTCGTTATACACCTTTTCATAGAGGCAGATCGATTCTTCATATTTTTTCTGAACGGAAAAAAGGAAAGCTTGCCCTTTCATGGTTTCAAAAAAAGCGGGTTGTAAATCGAGATTTCCCTCATTGATTAATTTTCTTGTGTGGCTGATTGCCCGATTGTACCATCTTTCCGCATCGTCAAGTCTTTCAATAGCAAAATACGCTTCGGCAAGTCCTGAATACACACTACAAAGATTACTCTGTGTCTCAGGAGAATTTGCAAACACGGGTGAATCGAAAATAAAACGAGCTTTAAGAAAAAATTTCAGTGCAGTTTTCCAACGCCCCCGACGTAACTCAATGTGTCCGCGCCGACAATCAGCAACCGCATCGTTGTGTTTTTCACCAAGATGTTCTAATGCTGCTTGTTCAATATCTTCTTCGTTCATTGTTTGTTTTTTGTTTTGCCGAAGATTTGGGCTCGGTTTGTCTTTTTTCCGTAATTTTTTGAACTCTTCTGCAAAAGGCACTTTGTCTGCTTTTTCGTCACGGGCAATTTTTGAGATTTTGGCGGTTTGTGTTGATTTATTAAAAATTCTTTGCATCTCATTAATTGCCTGAGTTGCTTCGTCATATCTGCCAAGATTTTCCAAAATCTCAGCCCGACACCGTTCTATTTCCGCCAACCGTTTTTCTAATGTTTCAAAATGTTGTTTTTGATCGGTATCCAATAAGGTATTAAATTCTTGTGCGGCAAGCTCAAAGAATTGAAGGGCGTTTTCGTATTCGCGAAATTGCTGGATCATGCGTCCCTTACGGAACGGAACTTCACCACTGGCAGAAAACAACGGAAAATACGATCCGGTTCGATCATGTCTTTGAGCAATTGCGAGTGCTTTATCGTAATACTCCAATGCTTTTTCTTTTTCGGCACGACCGGCAAACATATCGGCTAAATGCAGAATGGTTTCATAATATTGATCATCAAAGTTGAAAGACGCCAAATGGTCAATAAGATCGTCATCACCAAGCCGAATAATAATTTTGTTATCTTGATGAATAGTACGTTGACTTATTTCATTGCGTCGGTCTTGTTGTTTGTTGTAGGCTTCTTCGGCAAGTTTTTCATAATGAAGCAAGTCGGCAAGTCCTGATTCACGATCACCGATTTCGAACTTCCAAATTCCGCGCGAACTATACATATCAAGAAGCGGACGCCAGTTTGTGAAATGCGACGAATTGGGATCGAATCGTTGTTCGATGGTTTGAATGGTACGGTCAAGCAGAGCAATTGCTGCAATAGTTGCATGATTTTCATCGTGGAGATTTTCTGCATAGTGATGAATATCGAGAGCCCATTCATTTTTAACTTCATTAAAATCATCTTCGGGCAAATTTTCAACACATTTAGAATAATGTTTAAAAAACGATGTTTGATCGAAGCTGATATTATTTTGCCGTGAGATTGGTTTGGTAAAAGAATTTACTTGCGAAATATAGATGAAGAGTTCTTTTCGTAATTCGATTTGTCCCTCTTCAATCAGTATTTCTGCCAGTTCGACGAGTTCATCAATTGTTTGTAAAGAATTTTCAAACCGGCAGTCAAATACATAAGCCAGAGCCAATTGTCCTAGTTTATCAAAAAGAAGGCGTCGACGCTCCAATGCTCCATGTTGAATAGATCGGCGAAGTTTTTCGACTTCGGGTTGTAATTTTTTCGGGGGATCAATTGAAAAACCTGGTAAATTAGGAAAATCATCCATTTTAGTTTTACTCCTGTTTATACAAAATTATTTGTGAGATTATTGATTTTGAAAAAACCCTTTTCAATGCTGTTGCTTAGGGTGAAGTATAATTATTCTATTCCATTGCTTAACTTTTACAGATTTTCGCAGAGTAAATCGCCGATTTCACGAGTGCCGTAACCCATTTTTCCGGCGGCTTGACTTTTCATTTTATGACCGGTAATGAACATGATTGATTTGATGATTCGTTGTGCTGCCAGCGTGTAACCTTCTTGTTCTAATAACAGTGCGGCGGCTGAAACGGCGGCGATTGGGTTAATGACATTTTTACCGGTATATTTTGGGGCACTTCCGCCCATCGGTTCATACATACTGCAGCCGTTGGGTTCGGGGTTGATATTACCGCCGGCAGCAACTCCCATTCCGCCCTGTAACATTCCGGCAAGATCGGTGATAATATCGCCGAACATATTCGTTGTTACAATCACATCGTAGTATTCCGGATTTTTGACCATCCACATACAACAGGCGTCAACATTATTGTAATCGGTTTTCACATCGGGAAATTCATGGGCGATTTCTTGAAAGGTGCGTTGCCAAAGATCGTGTCCGAAGGTCAAGACGTTTGTTTTGGCGACGAGAGTGAGCATTTTTCCTTTGGGGTTATTCCGTTTTCGGGTGTATTCGAATGCCCAACGGATACAGCGTTCGGTTCCTTTTCTGGTATAAACAGCGGTTTGAGTGGCGACTTCGTCGGGAGTTCCTTTTTTCATACAACCGCCGATACCGGTGTACAAATCTTCCGTATTTTCCCGAACAACCACAAAATCAATATCTTCCGGTTTTTTATCCTTCAATGGAGTTTCCACGCCGGGAAACAATTTGACGGGACGCAGATTAATATATTGATCAAACTCAAAACGCAACCGTAATAAAATTGCCTTTTCGAGAATACCCGGTGCCACATCGGGATGCCCAATTGCCCCAAGAAGAATAGAACTGTAACCCCGCAACTGAGTAATTTCTTCATCGGTAACAGTTTTACCGGTTTTGAGATAACGATCTCCGCCTATTGCGAAGTAATCGAATTGCATCTCAATTTTTTCAAGTTGCCCAACCGCTTTGAGAACCTTAACTGCTTCGTCAACAACTTCAGGTCCTGTTCCATCACCGCCAATCACGGCAATTTTTAGTTTATTATTGGGTGTAGTCATTGTTTTTAATATTTTTATCTTATAAAACGCAAAATACGAAATAGAAAAAGACGTGAATTGTTAAGAATTACGTGATTTTATTTTTCAAGATTTTTAGAGCGGAGGGCACGGGAGTCGAACCCGCAATCCCTTTTGAGGACACCTCATTTCCAATGAGGCCGCTAACCATTCGCTTACCCTCCAAAAAACAACTCGCCTATTATAACTGCCCTTCCTCATTACACAAGAGGGAAGAAAAACGTATCTCTAACTCTTGCCGTAATATTTAGAATGTTTGGGAGCATTCCTGTTTTGTGTCATTTATTTATTTCTATCCAGTAGTGATTTTATTTTATGGCAGGTTTTTATGCTAGGCAACCTTTCACAAAAACATCGCAAACAGTTATAAAAAGGATATTAACAAAGCAAGTAAAATAGAGGACGATCTGTGTTATCAAAATTCCCGATTACCGTAATCGGATATCCTTTTGCTGTAGAATTTATAAATTTCACGGTAATCGGGGGCAGATTTTACATAAACTTGGACAATTTTGATTTGAATCAAAATATAATTTGTAATATATCAGTGGAATTATTATTTTTTTCTTTTCCTCTTCGTCCTGAAAGGACAACATAAGCCAGCCCTACCCAACGGGTAGGGTCAAAGTGACCGCCACCCATATTAGTTGATAGTTGATAGTTGATAGTTGATAGTTGATAGTTGATAGTTGATAGTGGAGAGTGTCGCAAGCGGAAGTATTACCGTGTTGGTATTACTCCGCTTGCGAACTCTCCACTCTCCACTCTCCACTATCAACTATCAACTCCATTGTCCTTTCAGGACGCGGAGGAACAGAATAATGCGTAAAAACAAAATTCCACTGATAGATTACAATTTTTTTTAAAAATATTCTCTCTGTGTCCTCTGTGGTTAATAAAAAAACGAGTTTTTAGAAGTTCCCTACAGAATAGTTCGCTCATTTTGTATTTTCTATGTGGTGAATTGCGGTGAAATATCGGAGCACACGCATCACCGGATCAAAAACAATAACATCATTTCCCAATGCAGTGACAAAAATAGGTCTTCCTGTTTCGGAAGCCGGTAAATGAAATGAAGCTAATTGGGGAATATTGGGCGGTTGTTTGTCCAGAACTTCCGGTCCGGCAACAACACAGTCAAGCCGACGACTAGAACCTTTGGGAATATGAGAATAAAAAACTTTTACCCGCGTAACAAACTTTTCCGCAGTAACAATTTGCCCATTCTCAAGAGTTGTAATAGAAACAGGATTGCAACAACCAACAAAACCGGCAAGATCTCCCGAAGCATTGCCCCAACTCAAAGAAGGCTCCCAATATCCGTCAGGAGTAAATGTTTCAACCCGATGTTGACCGGGATTGGTAACATGAATCAGCCCTGTCTTACGTGAAACCGCAAGAGACATCGGAGAAAGATAAACAGAAAAACGAGGGAATGTCTCAATCGATTCTAAACCTGAATTATTATTATTATTATTATTTTGAGTTGTTTTTTTTGCTAAAGGTTGACCAAGCGTTTTGAGAAGTGTTCCCTTTTCGTCAAACTGATAAACAACACATTGTCCGGTATCAGCAGCAAAAACCGCATCGCCTGTAACTGCAAGACTCCAAACAGCTGATTTTGTATTTGGAAGATACCAGGAAAATCGGAGTTCCCCATCCATCGAATAAACTGCAATCCGGTCAGAGTGCGCAACAATTAATTGACCGGCAAAAAGTTGCTCTGAATTACCAATCGTTAGTGCCATTGGTCTTGATGGTAAGGGAATCGTTCGAAGCAATTTTGTTTTGATGGAAAATTCGCAAATGGACGGAGGATTTTCATCACCAATATAGAATTTACCGAGACCGTCACCGGCAAAACAAAGAGGATTATTAACTTCGCAAAAGAAAACGGAATCTTCCACATATCCAATCCATTGTGCCGGCACATTACGGTAATCCGGTTCCGGAAGTGCCGGTTCGTGCATTAACAACGATAAATAATAAGCCGCATAAATACCACAAGCACCCGCAATTACAATGACCAAAAACAAAATCGCCACCGAAAACAAATAAGGAAACAACTTCTTAGACACAACCGGTTCGTCTTGCTGAATACCATTGTCAAATTCCACATCGTGCCAACGTTCCCGATCAAAAAATTCGTCCGGCGCACCGGTTGGAACAGATAGACCAGCTTGATTGGTCTCCGCAATATCTAAAGGAGTTACAGAAATAGGTGTCGTATTTTCAGCAGGATCGTTCAATGTCATACTCAGTTCTCCAAAATCATGATTCTAGCGTAAAATAATAAATACGTCAATAAAATCAATAACCCTAACTCCGCGAAACTCTGCGTAATCTGCGGACTGAAACTCTGTGTAATCAGTGAACGATGCTATTTTCACTGTCGGCGGTTGATAAAATAAACAGTTACTGAAGTTAGTGTTCTTGAAAAGAAATCGGAAATCGGTAATAATGTGTTTTCGTTATGTAACATCATTGGTGCTGTTACTTGATTATTTGATACTTTGATATGTTAAGGATTCCAAATTATGTCATTGACACCTGTTCATCCAATGTCTGAGCCGTCATCACGGCGTGATTTTTTGAAAACTTCCGGTTTACTTACTGCCGGAACAATTGCAGCCGGTTCGGTTTTATCGGGAACAATGGTTCCGAAAGTTCATGCTGCGGAGGATAATACGATTAAGATTGGTCTTGTTGGTTGCGGAGGACGTGGTCGCGGTGCGGTCAGTCAGGCTCTGCACACCCAAGGTCCCACGAAATTAGTGGCTATTGGAGACGCTTTTATTGACCGTGCTAAAAGTGTGCTCGAATTTCTCCAAAAAGATGAGTTTGTTGCTCCAAAACTGGATGTTGGCGACCATGTTTTCGGTGATCTGGATAATTACAAAAAAGTTATGGATGTTCTCTCGCCTGGCGATGTGATTATTCTAGCAACTCCGCCGGCTTTTCGTCCCCATTATTTTGCTTACGCGGTGGAAAAAGAGCTTCATATTTTTGCGGAAAAACCATTGGCGGTTGATACGCCGGGTTGTAAAAAAATTCTTGCCGCGAATGAAGTTGCGAAACAGAAAAACCTCAAGGTTGCAGTCGGTCTGAATAACCGGCATTACTGGCGAACCGAAGAAACCATCAAAGCAATTCAAGACGGTGAAATTGGTGATATTATTGCTTGTTGGGTGTATCGGTTACAACCTGAGTTTCCGTTCATTCACAACCCTAACCTGACACCGCTTCAAAATCAGTTGCTTGGTTTTCAGAACTGGACGTGGGGCAATGGGAGTTACATGGTTGATTGGATGATTCACAATATTGATATTTGTTGTTGGGCACGCGGGGAACAATCTCCTGTTTCCATTCAAGGACAAGGTGGGCGTCAAGTACGCAAGGCAAATGACCAAATGTATGATCATTGTGCTTACGAATACCGTTTTGGTGACGGAGTAAAAATGATGGTGCAATTACGCCAAATCACTAAAGCGTGGCATTCTTTCCGTGCTGTTATTCAGGGAACCAAAGGTTGTGCGGTTGTGGGCGAAGGAGTTGGTAATCCAGTGATTTATAAGGGATTGAAAGAAACTCCTGAAAATATCGTGTGGAAACCTCAAGCGGCTGGCTGTGATTCCTACCAGGAGGAGCATAATCGGTTATTCAAGGCGATTCGGGAAAACAGTTCGTGGAACGAAATTGAACGAGGTGTACAAGCGACATTTGTTTCAATTATGGGACGTATGGCGGTTGATTCTGGTTTGGAATTATCATACGACACTTGCTGGAATTCAACTTACGAACTTGCTCCCAATATCGAAAACTGGACGCTTGAAAGTGAACCTCCTGTCAAACCGGACGAAAACGGAAAATACCATACCGCTATTCCGGGTGAAACGAAAGAATTTTAGTTATCTGCTGCTGAGTCCGCAAATTTTCGCAGATAAATAAAGGTAAACGATCCATTAGCTGAAGGATCGTTTACCTGATGATTTTCCTAGCATTCACGAATTGGTTGGGAAAACGGATAAAATTACAACGGTACAGGATTTAAAAGGTCGAAATAATCTATACTTTGGGCATTCATTATTTGTAATATATACTTATCGCCTTTTAAAATTCGGTTAGATTTTTTTTTCTGATATGGAAATTTTGGGTGAGTAGTTTGCGCAGTGGTGCCTTGTATTTTTTGATGTTGTTGAAGAAATTTTTACGGGCGTCCACAAAATCGGTATATTTTTCGTAATATTTATTATACATTGTTTCCTTTTTGAAAAATCTCCAAAGCCGTTCAATCAAGTTTAGATTCGGCGAATAAGTCGGTAAAAAAAGGAACGTTATTTTCCCAAGTTGTTCCCGATACTTCTCCACTTCTTTACTGCGACAATAACCGGCATTGTCTAAGATGACGTAAATCGTTTTCGCTTTGGGGTTCTTTTGAATCAGTTGATCCATTAATCGTTTCATTGATTCCGAATTAATCGAATCGGTAAAATCGACTTCTACTTCAAG
>JAITBS010000443.1 GCA_031283515.1 Planctomycetaceae bacterium | reverse complement strand
TTGATTAAATCGCTATTTGATTTAACGGAATTATTGTGATTGATTACAGATTTTAATCCGCCGCCGAATTTTTTATTTTCGGGTGATTGAGAATTTTGTTGTTTTTGTTGTGAGGTCATATTCTGCTTTTTTTTTGTAATGAAAAAAGCAGACCGTCAAGAAATCGCAGCGTAGAAAAAAAACGGGAACGCTACGTTTGACTCAAGCGAATTTCTAGTTCCCTCACAGAACTAGCCGTGTAAAGCGGCAAAGCGAGCGCGAGCGCATACTCCGAAACCCGCAAGCACCCTGCATAACGCCCCCTTTCGGGTAACGCAATGCTTCAGGATGTATTATTCATAACTTCCACCGGCGAACCGGATGAGGTAGGAAGATATGTAGTCAAAAAACTTGCGATCTGATTTATAAATTATTTCTGCGAGTATTCTACCGACACAAATAAAAAAAACAACCTAACCCCCCAAATTTTGACTTTATATACCATAGTCAGTCCTATTTATGATGTTTTATTTTTTGAGAATACGAAACATACAAAATTACGAAAGATACGAAATTTTTGTTTTGACTCTTTCGTCTATTTTGTTTTTTCGTGTAGTTCGTACTCTAAAAAAATTCACAAAAAAACCGTGAACGGTTACAAATTTCACGGAAACTTTGCAATTATCGTTGCAAAAGAATAAAACATGATAAATAGGACTGCCTACGGTATAACCATAAACTGTGCGAAGATTTGAACATTATAATGATGACTGACAAAAGTATAACGTGAACGTTTGCAATTACCGTTCACTTTTCTTTCAGCAATACCAAATGAGAAGACGGAATACATAAACGTCGAATGGTGTGAGTTTCTTGTGACGAAAAAAATGGGTCTTGCGCTCCTGAAATAAAACGAATTAAGGGAGTCTTCGTTTGTCCCGATTCCGACGCAAGCGTCAACATCTCCTGAACTCGGAACGGTTCATTTTGTTTTCTTGCAACGTTAAAATCAAAACAATTCACAGATTCATTCGGTTGCGCTTCACGAATGTGATGAGCGCGTATCGCAACATAATGTGTTCCGTCAGGAATATCCTGACTTGTTTCAAGAATCATTCCCCAATCCGGTACGTTAATTTTACGAAGACCAACAACAACCGCAGATGCAATATTTTTGATACCAATAATCCTCGCCGCTGCCAATGTTTCGGGATTACGAAACAGTTCCGGTGTTGCTCCAAACGCTGCCGTCGTTCCATCCTGAAGTATCAGCATACGGCGGCATAAACGATAAATTTCGTCGCGATTATGGGAAACAAATAAAATCGTACCGGAAAATAACGAAAGCATTTCGACCAATTCCGTTTCAACCGCCAAACGTAAAAAACTGTCCAACGCAGAAAACGGCTCATCAAGCATAATAACTTCCGGCGATGAAACAAGCATTCGCGCCATCGCAACTCGTTGTTGCTGACCGCCGCTCAATTGAGATGGTTTTTGATGCGAAAATTCACGAAGACGCAGTTTTTCCAGTATCTCATCGGTACATTGTTTTCGTTGCGGTTTCGCAAAACGCCGGAGGACAATCTCCACATTCTCACGCACCGTCATTGTGGGAAACAACGCATATTGTTGAAATAAAAAACCAGTACGGCGTTTTTGCGGCGGCAAATTGATTTTTCGTTTCGAATCAAAAACCGTACGGCCATTGATAACAATAAATCCTGAATCCGGTTGGACTACTCCGGCAATACATTTAAGCGTGATACTTTTACCGCAACCCGACGCCCCAAGAAGTCCAAGACATTCGTTTTCCGTACAAAAAGAAACGTTCAACGTAAAATGTGCGAGTTTTTTGGTAATATTCACTTCGAGACTCATGTACGTTTTTCTCCAAGCAAATTCAACGGCAGAATAATAAAAAACGAAATGACAACAATTAATAATACCCAAATCAACGCAGTACGCATATCATTCCCTTCCGCTGCGCTCCATATTGCAACAGGAATGGTTTGTGTCCGTTTCGGAATATTGCCGGCAATCATTAACGTTGCGCCAAATTCTCCGAGTGCACGGGCAAAACCAAGAACAACTCCCGCAGCACAACCGGGCAATGACATCGGTAACATAATACGCCAAAAAATTGTCCATTCGGAAAGTCCCAATGTTCTCGCAGCATCAAGAACCGATGGTTCGATTTGTTCAAAAGAAGCCCGAATCGTACGATAAATAAGCGGAAACGCCACCACTGTTGCCGCAATAACGGTTGCCTCCCAAGAAAAAACGATGCGAACACCAATTTTTCGCAACAATTGACCGACCGGACTATTCCAGCCAAAAATCAGTAACAAAATAAAACCGATCACTGTCGGCGGTAATACCAACGGCAATGTCAAAATCACATCAAGAACGGCTTTAACTTGTTTACGCAGCCCAATTACCAATCGTGCGGCGGTAATACCGAACAGAAAAGCAATAATAGTTGCGCAAATCGATGTCTTGATTGAAATAAATAATGGCGACCAATCCATTGATATTTACGGGTTCGGAGTAAATGGTTTCGGAGCCATGCCGTATCCGAATTTTTTGAACACTTTTTCGGCTTCGGGTGAAAAAAGGAATTGGAGAAACGCTTTCCCGCCGTCAGGATTATCGCCGGTACGCACAATCGCCGCCGGAAAAATAACCGGTGAATGACTGTCTTTCGGAGCCTCCGCAACAACTTCAACCTTATCTTTCATAATCAAAGCGTCCGTCAGATAAACAATACCGGCATCCACTTCATTTTGCGCAACATAAGTCAAAACAGCACGGACATTTTGTGCAAAAACAACTTTCGGCATTACTTGATCGGTAATTTCAAGGAAGTCAAATATTTCCGTTGCATATTTTCCAGCCGGAACAACTTTCGGATCACCGATTGCCAACCCTTTAATTTTGAGTTTATCGCCGCCAAGACAATTAAAACAATGAATCGGACTTTTTCCGTTACTCGGAACAATCAGTACAATTTTATTTGTAACTAAATTTTTACGAGTTTCCGAAACGAGAAGATTTTTCGATTCAACCAGATCCATTTTATCCTGATTTGCGGAAATAAACACATCAACCGGTGCGCCGTTATTGATTTGTTCCTGTAATTTTCCTGACGCTTCGTAGTTCGGAATAACCGTAACATCCGGTGCCGTTTTTTTGTACAAAACAATTTGCTCATTTAAACAATCCTTCAATCCCGCTCCGGCAGCAAGATAAACCGGTTTCGCCGCCTGCGTCTGAACAACGGAACAACAAAATAAAATCAGTACAAATAACAATAAACGTTTCGTTTTCATAGATTTAATCCTTGTGTTAAATTTTTGTGTTAAATTTTGAAACTTTTAGGAACTTCGGCAGAAATAGTAACAGATTTTTTGAGTGAGTTTTATGAAACCGCACTATATTCATTCACAGTATCAAATATTGTGCCAATCTAAAAAATAAACAGAAAAATTATTTTTAACTCATTTTCTTAAAAAGAGTTATCGATAATTTCTTGTAAGATTGCTCTATCAGAATTTCCTACTTTTTCGTTCGGAACTACGCCCAAAAACAGCCGTTCTTACATTTCGGTAGTATTTGGACAAGATAAATTTTTTGTTAGTCTTCCTGTTTTGACCGGTAGCAAATCCTCGAATTTCCGGTTAAAATAACAATAAGATGCAGTTGGGAATCTCTAAAAATTAATTTTTAACCACAGAGGACACAGAGAAAATTTTAATTTGAATCAAAACATAATTTAAATTTATTAAAATAAAAATTATGGATTGAAACCAAAATTTAATTTTTTAAAAATATTCTCTCTGTGAACTCTGTGGTTAATAAAAAATTGAATTATTAGCAATGACCGGTTTGAATAAAATAGACAATGACTTGATAAACTCTTGGTAAATAATTTTAGGAATGATTTATGTGTCAAAAAATAATCATACGGATTGCAGTTCCGGAAGATACGGTATTGGTGTTGCAATTTATTCGGGAACTCGCTGAGTATGAACATCTTTCGGAATCAGTGTTTATAACGGAAGAGATTTTGTACGAATGGATTTCTTCGCACCGGATTGAGGTTTTAGTTGCGGAATATCAGGGAGAAACGGTTGGTTTTGCTCTGTACTATTTTACTTATTCGACATTTCGCGGTCAGTCGGGAATTTATATCGAAGACCTTTTCGTACGTCCGCAATTCCGAAGTCTTGGTATTGGAACCAGTTTTTTTCGTGAACTGGCGCGAATTGCCCAATCACGCGGTTGTTTTCGTCTTGATTGGATGGTACTCGACTGGAACAATAATAGTATTGCGTTTTACAAAAAACTCGGCGGTCACCCAGTTGACGATTGGACGACTTTTCGTCTGGACGGCAAGGCTCTCGAACTCCTCGCCGAAAAAACATGTTGAGAACAACCGCTAAACTAATAAGGTTGCGAAAATTTATGTGAAATTATCAAATTTTTTTAACACACTTTTTAACACACAATAATGTCAATTCAAAATAAAATTACACGAATTAAACTCCTAATTTGCGTACAATCCCTTTAAGTATAACCCTTCAATTATTAACCTCAGAAACAAAACCAATGCTTGAAACTTTTGCCAATTCCTATCCTAATCGGGATTATTTGATTGAAATTATCTGTCCGGAATTTACTTCGGTGTGTCCGAAAACAGGGCAACCGGATTTCGGAACGTTAACATTTCAATACATTCCAGATTGTCTTTGTGTTGAACTCAAGAGTTTGAAATTGTATCTTCAACAATTTCGTAACGAAGGGATTTTTTATGAAAATGTTACGAACCGGATACTGGACGATTTGGCGGTTCTGCTTCAACCGCGTTGGATCAAACTCACCGCCGCCTTCACGCCTCGCGGCGGAATTTCAACTTCCGTAACTGTTGAATGGAAAAAGACTTAATAAAACATGTTCCAGTTTGTTTTGAACAACGGAGTCTATAAAGAACCTCAATATTTATAGATTTTTTTGTCCGCAGATTACGCTGATTTTTAGAGATTATTTTTTGAGAATATATGAAACAAACGTAATCTATCAGCGGCATTTTTGTTTTTCGATTTTCACCCCGACAAGGGCAGTGGCAAGTTGATAGTTGAGAGTGGATAGTTGATAGTGTCGCAAGCGGAATAATACCGTTTTGGTATTACTCCGCCTGCGAACTATCAACTATCAACTATCCACTACTCGCTTGACCTACGGTTATGAAAATGCCATCCCTTCGGGGTGAAGAATCAAAATAATAATTCCGCTGATATATTACGTAAAATCTTATAAACGATTGTTACCTGACCGATTGACCAACCATATTAGGAATTTTTTTTGAAAAGCAAAACCCCTATTGACTTCTAATGTTGTTTTGTGTATAAATTCTATCTGTTTAAACCGTATTACGTCTTAGTTACCATGTTGTCATGGTAAACGCATAACGGTTATTTCAAAGAAACCTTATAAAATAAGGAGTCGAACAATGGAAAATTTAGTGAGATGTTTGGTTGTGTTTTTTGGGACTTTTTTGGCAAAAATCCCGCTGTTAC
>JAITBS010000426.1 GCA_031283515.1 Planctomycetaceae bacterium | reverse complement strand
GACCAACAGCGTGTTTTGCATCGTTTGTAACAACAAGGCTGCCGGAATCACCAGGAAGTGCGAAGTATGGAGTTTCAGTCGCTCTTATCGTCCAAATATTTTGAAACCATACAATTGCTGTAAATTTTTTACTTTTGTATTCTAAAGGCCATTGACCTGGTACTTCTGCTTCAATTTTTCCTAACGTTAATCCCGATGTGCGTCCTATTTTTTTAACAAACATACCGGGCTGTGGCGTGATATAAACACTTGGCGTATCATATCCTTCTTCTCCTTCTTCAGAACCTTGCCATGAAGTTACGGATTCTGGATCAATTTCTGCTACTGCGGCATCTAAACTGGTCAAAGGTACTAAATACGGATCACCACTTCGCAATTCGAGTATTTGTGAATGTCTTGCAATTAATCTAGGTGCTGGTGTATCAGGTCCTGTATCCATACTGCTTGGAGACATAATCGGTTGTCCTATCCGTGTATGATTACACGCAGCAAACACATGGTTATTTGATAGAGCAAAAAGTTTATTTTCTTTTTTTACAATAGTACCAAATGTTCCAGTATAAAGTTCCCCAGCAGGTTGACAAGAAGAACCACAAGCAATTCGCCCATTTTTAATAAAAGTTGTACCTCTGTTCGTTGCAGTTGATACTGTTTCCGGTTTTATTATTGTTTTACCAACTTTAACAGCTTTAACGGGAATACCATCTTTATCACAAGATAAATTATTCAATTTTCGTTTATCGCCCCTTACAACGTAAACATATATTTGTTCTTGTCCATCAACTTCAGCACATCCCACACCTTGAACTGATACTCCTGCAAAACCGCCCAATAACGAGTCAAAATTATTATAATTTTGATCGGCGGATATTTGACTTGTTATAGGATTAACTCCACCAGCAGATGGTTCAAAATATCCATTTTTAAGAAATTCGTCTGCAATCTGTATTGCGAGTTTGCTCAATTTTGACGCTGTTTTATTCATTTTTCGTTTTTAAATTCTGTCAATTAAATTTTTAAAACTCGAATATGAGAAACCATTTACTTTTTCGCTTTATTTTCAATTCTTAATCAGCCAGTGCATCGGCACCGCTGATTACTTCAAGAATTTCGTTTGTAATTTGTGATTGTCTTGCTCGGTTGTACGATATTATCAACAGCCCAATGATGTTATTGACACTGTCGATTAGTAACTATATTTTTGTATTATTATATTGTC
Organism: Planctomycetaceae bacterium; assembly: GCA_031283515.1. Lineage (GTDB taxonomy): Bacteria > Planctomycetota > Planctomycetia > Pirellulales > Thermoguttaceae > WRKP01. The sequence goes on along the minus strand of JAITBS010000426.1, from coordinate 8,192 downwards.
TGTATCATCGGTTATTGCTTCACAAGCGATTGGTACTTTCCATTTTATGCTTTCCATTATTCATGAATTTAATATTAATAAGTATTGGCGTATAAGGCATAATTAAAATGTATAAAAAGAATAAAATTCATGGAAACATAACAAATTATTTCCTGCGTGCGATCATTTCTATTTCTATCTTTGCTCCCAACGGTAATGAAGCAACCCCAATAGTTGTCCGTGCGGGATAAGGTTGCGAAAATTGTTTTTGGTATATTTCATTCATTATTGAAAAGTCGTTCATGTCTGTTAAATACACATTTACTTTTTGTACATCATCCGGTTCCAATCCTGCCGCTTGTAATACGCCGAATAAATTATTAAAACTCTGTTGTGTCTGCGCCGCAATATCACCTTCGGCAATTTTTCCTGTATTTGAATCTATAGGGGTTTGACCTGACAAAAACACCAGCCCCTCCGAATCAATACCATGCGAATAAGGACCTACAGAGGTTGCCTTTTTTGAAGTAATTGCTTTTCTTGCCATAGTGTCTCTCCTTACAACAATCTTTTTGTTACTAATACTACTCCGCCATAAATATCAATTTTTAGTGAAATTTTTTCTCATTAATCTTTTTTATCTCAATACCTTCCATTTGTAACAGTTTACGTTTTACGTTAATACCGCCGGCATATCCTGTAAGGCTTCCATTTTTTCCTATCACACGGTGACATGGAATTATAATACTAATAGGATTATGACCTACGGCATTACCGACAGCCCGCGCGGATGTATGAGAACCTTTATTTTTCAACTCAAATTGTTTTGCAATCTCTCCATAAGTTGTTGTTTGTCCGTAAGGTATTTTACAAAGGATATTCCATATTAATTTTTGAAAAGGACTTCCTTTAGGCATAAGCGGCAGCATAAAATTAGGCTCTTCGCTTGAAAAATACATATCAAGCCATTTTTGAACATTTTTAAATATTGGCAAATTTTGTTTCTGAACATCTTTTTCTAATGTTTTGGCAAAATATTTTTGTCCCTCAATCCATAGCCCAGAAACATTTTTACCATCACTTGATGCCATAAGTATTCCAACAGGCGATTTTATGCTACAAATATATTCCATGATTATTCACCTTTCTATATTTTGACGACGATGAATTCGTATTTCTCTGAAAAAACTATAAAATGCGGATAAACTTTGAAAACCGACGCAATAGGCAATATCTATAATTGTATCACTAATATGTGTCAATTTTTGGGGCTTCCTCAAGTTTCAAATTGTCATAATATTTTTTTGGTGTAACACCATAATATTCTTTCAAAATAAATATTATACGGCGATAGGTTACATCAATTTCGTCTGTCTTTTTAATCAATTTAGTCAATATTTTTTGTTGAAAAAAATGATCGTCAAGTAATAATTTTATTTTTTTCCGCAACTTCATTTTACCGGTTGGCATTCCAAAAGATCGGGGCGGCATCGTTTACATGCACGGTATCCTGCCTTTTCCGCCTGTTTGGGGTTTTCAAAATACTCTACATTTTTTTTAAGGGGTGTTTTTGCCTTACAGGAAGGACGGCAAAATATTTTTGTTGTTTTTACCCCGCAAAAAAATAAACCGTCATAGCGTTCATCGTTGTTTAAGACGGCTTCCCATTTTTGATCATCGGTCATCTTGTTCTCTCCGTTTTCTCTGGCATGTAATCTTTCATTCCTTCAATTGTTCCCGATGCAATCGACCAGAGATAAAGACTGGCAACAGTACAATATGGGCAATATCTGCGTTTATATTTTTCAAATGTTTTTTTGTTTATATTTCTGTGATGATATAACATACGCAATCCCCTATGAATTGCAAGATCATCGTAACTAAGAATATTGGGGCGTTGCAAACAAAATATCATTATCATTTCCGCCGTCCATTGACCGACTCCCTTTAGTTTGGACAATTCACTAATCACTTCATTATCAGATTTATTTTTTATCTCATCTATATTTAGTTCTCCACATTTAATTTTATTAGAAAAATCCTTGATATATTCTGCTTTCTTAAAAGTCATTCCGAAATTTTGTATTTCATCAATGCTCAAATTATAAAGGGTATTTTCTGTTATCGTTCCCAATTGTTTATTCATTCGTTCCCAAACGGTCTTTTGTGCCGTTGCTGAAATTTGCTGTCCGATAATATGATGGATGACAGAAGAGAATAAATCAGTATCTATTGCTCTTTTTATTACCCCAATTCTATCAATGGCATTGCCGAGTATTTTATCTCTGCTTTTCAAATAATCAATTTCTATTGTTCCATATCGAAAAAACAAAACAGTAAACTCCTTTCATATAAATTATAGTGTAACTGCCTATTTTATAATCGTTCGCGTAACATGAAATAATATACTTTTCCTAATTTGACAATGCGTCAGCACCGCTGATGACTTCGAGAATTTCGTTTGTAATCTGTGATTGTCTTGCTCGGTTGTACGAAGTGGTCAACAGTCCGATCATTTTATCGGCGTTTTCGGTTGCCGCTTTCATGGCGACCATTCGGGCAATTTGTTCACTGACAGCGGAGTCAAGGAAACATTTGAACAATTTCGATTTGAACGCTTTCGGAATAAGTTCTTCCAAAATACTCTCCGGCGACGGCAAAAAATCAAACATGAGATTGCCGTGTTCTTTCAAACCGGCAGCTCCTTTGTCTGTACGGTCAGCTGTAATTTCATTAGCCTGTTTCACTAAAGCCGCTTTTTTCAAGTCGGTATCCAGTTCATCCTGTACCGCGTTTATATCACCTTCCGTCGTCAGTTCCGTAATCGGAAGCAAGGTCTCAATCACGGCATATTGACGGCTAAGAGAATCAAATTTTGTGTAACAAACATCAAGACGGTCAATTTTATCTGTAATAAAATCTTCCAGATAATGATCCGCAAGTTCGGTAACTTGTTCTAATGTCGGTTTATCCTGAAGGTGGATATAAGACTTATCGATTTCCACTCCGCGAAACTTGAACGCTGAAATACCGCGTTTTCCGGATACCTCAAGATAGACACCGGCATAATCGTTTTGAAAATTCCTAAGCCGTTGCGCCGCCAACCGCATCACTCCGGCGTTGAAACCGCCGCACATTCCGCGATTGGCACTAAGCACCAGAAGAACAACATCTTTTTGTGAACGGTCTTGTTTTCGTTCAATAAGGAGCGGATGTTCCAATTGTTCACCGGATTGCGACAAATCGTGAACAAGTCCGACAAGACGTTTAGTATAAGCGTCTGCGGCAACTGCCTTTTCCATCGCCTTCTTGAATTGCGCCGTCGCAACCAATTCCATTGTTCGCGTGATTTTGCGAATACTCTTAACTGATTTACGCCGCTTATCTAATGCCCGTGATTTTGCCATGATTATAAAATAAAATTGTTAATGTTAATATTTTATATTGAAGTACGAAAATTATTTTCGGTCTATTTCAATTGAATTTGTGTAATAAATGTATTCAAAATTGACTCAAAATTTTTTGCAATGACGGTCTGTTTTTGTAAATGATTTTGTATTGTTTGATCATATCCGTAACAATTTCATTGCCGCCGTTTATTTTTTGCATCTTTTTAAACTGTTTAACAAGATACTCATAAGCGTCGCTTCCGGTGGTGTTTTTTATGTAATTATCCAACGCTTTCCGAAACAAAAGAAGTGTTTTGGTCGGAAATTGTGCCGCTAAATTTCCATAATATTGTTCAATTAAATTCACCGTTAAATACTTCTCAATCAACTCCATCAACCGTTCAATTTCATTTTCCGCAACTAAAAGTTCATGAACACTATACTTACCGTTCGAATTATAACCCGCCCAATTTTTCGGCATACTCCGCTCATAATTAGTTAAATAATTGTTGAAAAGTTGCTCGAATGCCGGCTTCCATTCTTTTTTATTAAACGTTGATTTGTAAATTCCAAGATATTCCGTATCAAATTTGTTCTCGATAAAAAGAAAAGAAATTTCCCGAATTGTCGGCGTATCTTTTTCTTTTTGCGCAATCTCTAAAAGTAACTTATTCCAATCATATTTACTGCAACGATAATCTCCCTCATTATTTGTCACATAATCTTTTATCAATTTTTTTGCTTCGGTAAATTTTTTCTCCGTTATTTTTTTCTCCGCTAACTTTTTGCAAAAGGAGGCGATTTGAATATTTTCTTCGATAATTTCCCATGCTTTTTGCGGTTGGTTATTGAGGTTGAACAAATTGATTTTTCGTTCCAAAATTTTTTCGGCATCGTATGAATTTTTATCCTGAACCTCACTCAATAACTCATCTTGAAATTCAATAAATCCGTCCGGATTGACTTTAAGCGACAACTTCAGGAATAAATTATTAAACTCTGTAAATATACTCAAAGGACGATACTTACTGTTCCTAAGTTCATTCCGACAATAATCGTACAACTCTTTCAAATCGGTTCCCGACTGTTCGACAACATCAGTCAACGTTTTAAACGGAACTTCATAATATTCGTAACTAATCAAATCAATAATTTCACTGACTTGTTGTTTCGTTTTCATTAACCATTCCGCCAACTCTTCAATACAAGCCTTACAAATGAGTACAACTTCGTGATAATTTTTTTGATCAAAATATGTTTTTAACTTTATCAATATTTGGTCGAATGCATCAATTTCAATGGTTTCTTCACTCTCGTAATAATAGGTATCAATACCGGAGAGTTTTGTATGACGCAATGCCTCACGCAAAATAACCGAATAAGGATTGGTACTGTTACTATTATTTTTTGTTGTTTTATCGGCAAATTCAATCAAAATTGTATTCGTCAATTTCTTGCTGTAACGAGCCTGCCGTACAATAAATTGATACAACTCTTCTTGCGATACATTTCGCAACAATTTTTCAACACTTAATTTTGTTCCTTGTTTTTTACTTTTTTTTGTATCGTTTTTATTTTGGGCAATACGTTCGGCAATTGCATCCTTAATCATTGCAATATGCTTACAAGGATGATAACTGCTTGGACACGAACACGAAAAATTGGTTATTTCATTACCGTCGGTGTTTATTTTAATCGTGTAAACACCGTAATTCCCCTGATATTTTGCCCGCCAATGATTCGGCGAAATCTCCTCTAATCGAATAATCCCAATGTCGCTTGTCATTTTTTTATTTGTTAAATTTTATAATTTTGTAATAGGATTATTGATTATAAGGTTAATTTAATTGGACGCTATCTTTTCCCGAATTGTATTTAACCAGTTTTTCCCAATTGATTGCGCCGTTGGAATTACAAAAATCGTTTATAAATTCACTCGTGAAAAGGTTAATTTGTTGATCGTACATTTTTTGAAATTTTTCATTTCTTTTTTTGGCGTTATTACCGAGCGGTTCAATTATTTTGTAATATAAATCAGGATCACCGGAAATAAATTCCCAAAATTCTTGTCCACAATATTTGAAATATTCTCCTTTATCCGTTTTTTTATTTTTTCCGTAACAACAGCCATTGACTGCAACGACATCTATTTTATTATTACTGGTCCGCAATGTTTTTTTAGCGGTAGTAAAATCTCTTTTCATTTTTGTTATTTGACTTTTGTTGCCCCAATTTGGTCCTGATTTTATGTTGACTATATATCGTTTCGAATTATTATCAAATTCAAGATCGATTCCATCAATACCAGACTTTCGACCTCCATAAGTTTTTTCGTTTACAAAAATGACAAGTTTTTCAAGCCAATCACCAAAAATGGTTTCCTCATTTGATGAAATATGGGCGTCGGTAATTCCCTTAACTACATCGTGCGCGATATTTAATGATTTGACACGAAAAAGATAAGGATTTTTACGTTTGAGCACATCTCGAAGTTTCAATTCAGCAAGACAATCTATTCGTTGTTGGTGAAACGTACCAATATATTTTCGCACATATTCAATAACGATATTTTGATCAACACTCATTGTATCTTTGTAATTTTCAAACCATAGTTCGTTTTTCGTTCATTATCCCATGTAAAAGGCAACACAGAAGGCTGTTGTTTAAAACCGTTCTGAACCATTTCGAAATATTCCGGCAAAATTTCGATACCGATTGTTGCTCTCCCCATTTTTTGTGCAACAATGCAAGTTGTTCCTGAGCCCATAAACGGGTCGAGTACCGTATTGCCTTCTTGTGTGAAAAGTCTGATAAACCATTCCGGCAAACATTCGGGAAAAGCAGCACTATGTTTTTTGTTGTTACATTCGGTTGCTAAATGTAAAACGTTTGTTGGATAGGCTTCTTTCCGTTCCAACCAGTTTGAAATATTTTTACCGAATCCGCTACCAACTTTTGAATTATCTCGCCGTTTATCTGTTTCGCTAAGGTTACGGAGCCGGTTTTGTGCCCAATCTCCCATTGGAACCATTACGGCTTCTTGATACATATTAAAATTACGGTTTTTATTAAACTGTAACAAACGTTCCCAAGCGTCACGAAAACGATTGTTCCATTTGCCGGGGTAACAATTTTTTTTATGCCAAATAAATTCTTCTGTCCACAGCCATCCTTGTTTTCTCATTTCAATAATGAGTTCCAAAACGTAGGTACTTCGTTCTCCTTGTACAACTTTTTCTTTGATATTCAAGATGAATGTTCCGGTTGGTTTCAAAACGCGAAGTAATTGTTTTGAAATGGGCAAGAACCATTCAACATAATTTTCGGGACTAATTCCGCCATACGTTGCTTTCCGTTGGTCGGCGTATGGCGGCGACGTAATAATCAGATCAACCGAATTTTCCGGTATCTGTTTTAATACCTCTTTACAATCACCCAAATAAATTTGCAGTTCGTTCATGTTTCCGTAATTCATCTATCACTAAATTTTCCAAAATACTCATTGATTTCCGGTCTCAATTCCGTGCCGACTTTTTCAAAACAATCAAGCAACTCATCATAAGTTCCGTAGCCATTGAGAAATTCCCGTGAAAAGCAGTTACAAACCAATATCTATTCTCAATTTCTTTAAGTTTAATTCAGCCGCATATAATTCTCCTAATAAATCATACGCAACGAATTTATAACGATTCGAATTTTCACACAAAGATGTTAAAACCTGTTTAAATTTTTTTGTATCATTCGATATGACATATAATCCTACATTAGCATAATCAATGAGAGTTGCCATTCTTCCAACACCGCTCCACACACCAGTTGAAAGCTCCACTTCAAAAGCATATTCAGGAATAAAATTAGTTCCTTTTGACTTGAACCATAACACATCTATTTGTCTTAACAAATTATAGTCAGAAAATTGAAGGCATGGACAAGTTTTTAATGTCGTTATTTCTTCAAGTTTTTTATCATTAAATTTCTTTGATTTATTGGGACAATATGTTTGATATCCTCTGATATTCCCAATTTCAATGAGTCGTCCTTGTAAAACGGAATGTAAACTTTCCTCCGCGGTGTTTTTCGTTTCAATTTCTATCGCTGATGGCGATAAAAGTAATTTCCAATTATTAATAAACGGATTACAATCCAACCGATTACCTTTACCAACTAAAACAATATTGAAGTCTCTGTCAATGACTATTTTATATTCTCCATTTCTGTCGTGGCTAATTTGCGGAAAGTATTGAAAAAGTTTTTTAGCAGGAATAATAATAACTTTATCCGATGAACCGCAAATAAAAGCAATAAAAGGATTGTCGAGATTGACAATTTCTTCTGCTGTAATGTAATTCAGACCAAAAAAATATTTTCCATTAACTCCTTCTGTTGCAGCACGAACTAAAACATTAGCATCACCGATTTGATAGGTTCTTGATTTTAGTACCTTAATCAATTCAATTTTTGTATTATATCCTTTAGCCATTTCAAGGAACTCATTGACTAAAATATCTGTTTGGTGAAATTTTTTAATTTGTCCAGGGTTCATAATCTATTTGGCAATTCTGAAAATATTGCATCATAAATAAAACTGATTGTTTCTCCAATACCATCGGATAAAAGGTCTTGAATAACAATGATCTCATTTGTTGTCAAGGTTCGTCCTAAACAAGATGCGGCTTCATTCTGTAAATCATTTACCGTAATCGAATAGACTAAATCTGTATTCTTAAATTTGTGATCTGAAGTAAACATTTATTATTTCCTCATAAAAAATGATTTTTTAATTCGACCATACTGAATGAGGTAAGCGACATTGGAAGTTGTTAC
>JAITBS010000394.1 GCA_031283515.1 Planctomycetaceae bacterium | reverse complement strand
CCACAGAGGACACAGAGAACGCAGAGAAAATTTTAATTTGAATCAAAATATCATTAAATTTATTAAAGTAAAAATGAGCGATTTAAATCAAAATTTAATTTTTTAAAAATAGTCTCTCGGTGAACTCTGTGTCCTCTGTGGTTAATAAAAAAACGAGTTTTTAGAAGTTCCCAATTGAGTTTTTGGAAGACTCTAATTCATTATGATTTTCTGATTTTGTTGCTACTTGTATTCCTGCTACAAAACAAGTCGGAATATAGTTTAATAGTTTAATAGTTTAAAAATCCCAAACCCTAAAATAGCACGAAACACTCCTTGTGCATTTTTATTATTAAAATAAGACTCAGCAACACCAAGCGATGTACCAATGAAATCAAAAGCATAGAAGGCATAGATGTTATCGCTATAGTTCGTATTTATTACCTAATTGTCAAGGATCATAATTTTGTTCTATTAACATCTATCACTTTTTATTCATACAACCAATCTACTTCTAAATCGAGAAAAGTTCAAGACAGAAGTGTCCTTTCGCAACAAAGTTTTTTTTGTTAAAAATGACTTTTATTCCTAAAGTTTTTATCTATAATATGCGTTTTAACTACGTCATAATTATCAGTTACTGATACCATTTGTAAGATTCACCACCAGACACATTAACAACTGTTCTAAAGTGAACATTTCAATCGTGTTTTGAGTCAAGATGTGTCATAACCTATCTGTAATTAATTTTGAAGCGCGAACAACTGCTTATATGTTTTTATAAGTCCCTTATAATAAAGACTTATACCGAACCTGTAAGAAGTAGGCAAACCTTTCACCAAAATATCGCCTGTCTGAATAGATACAAATATTTAATTTATTGATGCATTAAACAGATGCAAGTTGTTATGAACAATCTATTTCGCCGATTAAGTACCCGTAACCGTTTGTTGTTCAGTTTTTTGAGTGTCAGTATTCTCTCGGCAATCTTGTATCTGTATTACGGTTACTATGTCACACAAAAAGCCTTGCTGCTCAGTCTCGATAAACACCTTTTTCTTGCTACTGTCACCATCGAACAATTACTCCCAAAGGATTTCATTGACCAATGTATGAATCACGAAAAAATAACACTTCAAGAAAAACGTCAGGTAATGGAAAAGATGATGATCTTGCTCAAAAATTCCAGTATGTCAATATTATATGTTGTTGCCTACGACCAACCAACAAACCAATATATTCTCGTAATCGCAACAAAAGAAGCAACAAAAAAGGAACCCGAAAAAGGAATTTATGTCGTCTATCATCATCCTTATCCCAAAATCATTGAAACATTGAATGACGGAGTCGTTCGGTTCGACGAAGGAACGGACGATTACGGTTATATGCGAAGTGTTTTTATACGCCGTTACACTCCCTTAAATCGTCCGTATGTTCTTGGTGCGGATATTGAAATGACCCGCGTTCAACAAATCAAACGGAATGCGTTCTTTACTTTTTTGGGAGTGGCGTTGGTTCTGTTAAGTATCACCATTCTGTTGAGTTGGTTTATTTCAAAACGTCTTGTTGCTCCGATTCGGCAGTTGAGTGATTACACAATACGTTTAATCCAATCGGATTTCTCACCGGATTTGAAAATCCCGCCCGAACTCATCGATACCTCACCCAAAAACCGGAATGAAAGTTTTCGTCTTGCAGCGGATATTGACCGAATGCAAACAGAATTGGTGGAACATATTGCGAAATTGCAATTGGCAACAATAGAAAAAGAACATGTGGAAAGTGAAATGCGAATCGCCGGAAAAGTACAAGCGAGTTATCTTCCATCCCAAGAGTTGGAATCAGAAGGAATCGAACTGGCAGCAAAACTGTTACCAGCTCATTTTGCTGCAGGCGATTTGTACGATTATGTAAAACTCAATGACGGACGTGTTTTTTTTGCATTGGGTGATGTTTCCGGCAAGGGTATTACGGCGGCATTGTTTATGACAATGGTGTTGACGCTTATTCGTGCCGGCAGAGAACGAATCCCTCTGGATGAATTGATGCACTGGGTCAACAACAGCCTCGTCTCGGTCAATCCGGAAAATACTTTTGTTACACTGATTGTGGGAATTGCCGACCCGAAAACCGGTAACATTATTTATTGTAACGGCGGACATAATCCTCCCTTACTTTGCAAAGCAAACAACGAATGTTTATATGAACCCAAAGCCAAAAGTACCATTGTTGGTGTTTTTCCCGATAGAACGTTTCCGGTAAACAAACTCCGTCTGGAACAACATGATCGTTTAATTTTCTATACGGACGGTGTAACAGAAGCAATGACATCTCATGGTCAACTGTTTGGTGAAAACCGTTTACTTGACGTTGTACGGAACTCCGGTAACTCAGAAACATCTAACGATTTGATTTACCGAATCGTTACGGCGGTTCAACAATTCACGGTCGGCGAAAGCCAATCAGATGACATCACCATCCTGTGTTGCCGAAAAAAATAAGTATAGTTGCAACGGCTGATTGGTTTGGTAATGACGACAGGTTTTGTGTTTTCCATTTTCATCCGTCAACAGAGTCTAATCGGTGAGTACGCCGTATTGTTTGTATTGTTTGTATTGTTTGTATTGTTTAAAACGTTTCGGCGAAACGTTGGCTGCCTTTGGAGTCCATTGGTAAACAAATTGACGAATATTCCACTGATAGATTACGATGT
>JAITBS010000358.1 GCA_031283515.1 Planctomycetaceae bacterium | reverse complement strand
AAAAAGAATGATCCAACTAATTAATTTTAATTAAAACACTAATCGGCAACTCAACCTTAAATTTAATTCTCACATTGTATCTGAATCAATAGGACTATACAAGAGTTGTCGAAAATTGCAGACGGAAAGATCAAAAATTTTCGTAATATACCGGTGGAATTTTTATAGTTACCAACAATAGGTAGCCCTGAAAGGGTGTTAAGATTATAACCCTGACGCCCCTATCGGGGCTAATGGGAAAAAAAAATGACACTGATAGATTGCCTTTCACCCAATAATAATCTTTTGCAATATTGGACTTCGAATCACGACTGAAGGCGAACAATACTTTTTATAGACTGGAGCCAGACGGACTTGAACCGACGACCCCCGCGTTGCAAACGCGGTGCTCTCCCAACTGAGCTATGACCCCATTTTTTTCTCATTTACTTGATGTTCTTTCATGTCAATTTGCAAACTATTCTGATTTGATGTTTTCCACAAAAAACGTATTTCCCTATACGTTTTCGCTATATCGTATATTCCCATCAGAATGGACACAAACAGAAAAAACGCTGCAAGTGTCCAATATAATACGTAATGATACGATTCGTCAATCGGTGATGTCAACCAGCCGAGAATCATTAGCAATAACGAAAAAAACAACAATATCAGTGTCAAACAACGGCGCAACGGAAAAGGAACACTTGTTCGTGTTTCATCAATTTCCTTGTGACGCTCGATCATTGTTTTTAACTCCGCTATTTGTGGTAACCTAAAGACTTGATTACCGAAAGCATTTCCTCATAAGTAATAAAACGACGGCGGTTTTGAAATTTATACTGATCTATCGCTTCGGCGAGTTGCTGCGCATCGGGTGAAAGACCGTCATAACAATTCGAAAACTGACGACGTTCCACGCCCGGAGGAGGACCAGCACCACCACTGTTGCTGCTAGGGTTCATACCGCGCCGTTGCACAAAAGGATAGTTTACTGAATCTGTACTCATCGGCTTTTCCTTAAATTGCTGTATGCAAAATTTTTTCCAAAAAAATTATAGAGCCAAAATTTCTAAATTTTTATTTTTTCAAAGCAAAAAAAATATTAGTGCCACTTAATACTAACTTTTATAAGGTAAAAGAATTTAATTTTATTTCCACTTTAATAAACATGCCCTATGGCAATTAAAATTTATAAAGTTCATTATTAAACCCTTGAATCATTTGGAGTTTTCAATATAATAACCCAATTATAACAAATGATTCAAAAGTAAATAAGTCCCCTACCACATCTTTTTATTATTATTTTTTTAATCTTTCCTAAATCTCATAGCATTTTATTGTATTTCGATGATAAAAAAAGTGTTCCTATCGTGTCTTTTACAAATCAATAAAAAGACTTTTTCGCCAAGTTCTATTATTTTTGGGGTTATTATACTCCATTTTCGACAGTCTTTTTACAGAATACTTACAGGTTTTCCCCACGACAAAAAGTTTTGTTATTCTTGTTTTATAAAGGTATTTCGTAAAAAAATATTAGATATAAACATTTCTTTTTCTCTTCTTAACACTCTCCTCATATTTATATTTCTTTTTTTATTTATTTCTTATCAAAAACATATTTTCTGCTCCATTAGTTATCGGCTATTAAATACCGTTGTTCAATTTCCATTTTAAGATTCAACATTTCTATTCTAAATTGATAAAAATATAAAAATGGAGGTTTTCGCCAAATAGACGAGAAAACTCATTAGCAAACCGGTTGTATTGTATAATATTCAATCAACTTATACCAGATCAATTAAGAATTAGAAAAAACCTCCTCACTCCTCCTATGTCTTCTAATTTCCGAACGCAAACTCCCATGATGAAACAATATAACGAGGCAAAAAAAATATGCCCGGAAGCGTTATTGCTTTTTCGTATGGGTGATTTTTACGAGATGTTTTTTGAGGATGCCAAAATTGCGGCACAAGTTCTCGGTTTGGCTTTAACCAGCCGTGAAAAAGGTCCCAATGGAATGCCAATGGCAGGATTTCCCTATCATCAACTTGATTCTTATATTGCAAAACTGATTGCCGCCGGATACCGTGCCGCAGTTTGTGAGCAAATGGAAGATCCGAAAAAGGCGAAAGGTATTGTTAAAAGAGAAGTTACGCGGATTGTTACTGCCGGAACTCTCACAGAAGAAACTTTACTAAATCCTAGAAAATCAAATTTTTTGTTGTCTGTTTGTCAAGATTCGCGAACACCGAATCTCGAAGTTGGATTAGCATGGGTTGAGTTGTCTACCGGAGAGTTTTTTGCCACAACAGTTCCCGATAAACAAATTGCCGAACAAATTGCCAGAATTTTGCCGTCAGAGATTATTTACAGTGATAAAGAATTTTTTGATTGTCCGATTTTTTTCAAAGCGCAACTGACAAAACGTCCCGATTGGACATTTGGGCATAGAACAGCTTTTGACTTACTTTTGAAACAGTTTGGGACATCTACTCTTGAAGGGTTTGGTTTTTCGGATAAACCGTTTGATATTCCGGCAATTCGAGCCGCAGGGGCGATTCTCAGTTATTTGAACGAAACGCAACGCCAAGTTTCTGTTCAGATTGATTCTATTACTGCCTATCGTGTTGATTCTCAGTTGGAAATTGACGAAACCAGCCGCCGAAGTCTTGAAATAACAACAACAATTCGTGGAGGTAATCGTGAAGGTTCACTTCTTTCGGTGATGGATCGGTGTATTACATCAATGGGGTCACGGCTTATTACTGATTTTATTTCCAGCCCATTAGCTAACATTTCCGCAATAAATGCCCGATTGGATGCAGTGGAGGAATTTTACCACGAAGACCTGACAGTAAAAGATATACGGGAGAATTTGCGGCGGATATATGATCTTCAACGGATTTTGACGCGGATTCTTCAAAATCGCGGAACTCCGCGCGATTTGGTAATGGTTGCTCGAACCTTGCGAACCTTGCCGTTTTTTCGGGTTAAATTGGAAGCCTCAATTAGTTCTATTTTGAAATCAATTCATGAAAGTATTGATCCATGCGAATCGTTATCTGAATTACTTTCTACGGCTTTAGATGAGGAAGCATCCGCAAATTTCAAAGAAGGCGGTTTTATTCGATCCGGTTTTAATACCGAACTGGATGAGTTGCGGCATCTTCAGAGCGGCGGAAAAGATTGGATAGCACAATATCAGGCAAGGGAAATTAATCGTACCGGAATTCCGAGTTTAAAGGTGGGATATACACGGGTTTTTGGTTATTACATTGAAGTTACAAATGTTCATCGTGATAAAGTTCCAGAGGATTATGTTCGGAAAATGACGATCAAGAATGCGGAACGGTATATCACTCCGCAACTTAAAGAATATGAAGAAAAGATTCTCACATCAGGTGAGCGAGCAAATACTTTGGAACTCGAACTATTTGAAATGCTTTGCAAAAAAACTTGCGAAAAACGGCAATCTATGCAATGTACCGCACGTGCACTTGCGGCGTTGGATGTTATTGCTTCGCTTGCGTTAATTGCGCGGGAACGGGGATATTGCCGACCTCAGTTGGTTGAAGAACCGATTTTGAAAATACTTGAAGGGCGTCATCCGGTGCTTGACGCATTGGAACCAGCGGGAACTTTCGTTCCTAATGACACATTGCTTAGCGATGAACATGGTTTGATTCAATTAATTACCGGTCCGAATATGGCAGGTAAAAGTACGTTTATTCGTCAAACAGCATTACTTTGTGTGATGGCACAGATTGGAAGTTTTTTGCCGGCGCGCGAAGCAACTATCGGAGTTTGTGATCGAATTTTTGCACGAGTAGGCGCCAGTGATGAAATTTCACGCGGTCAGAGTACCTTCATGGTTGAAATGACGGAAACCGCCCGAATCTTGAATCAGGCAACACAACGAAGTTTGGTAATTCTCGACGAAGTGGGACGCGGAACCAGTACTTACGACGGAATTTCGTTAGCATGGGCTATTGTCGAATATCTGCACGATAAAATTGAATGCCGTACATTATTTGCTTCTCATTATCATGAATTAACCGATTTGTCGGAAACATTTGAAAAAATCCGTAATTTGAATGTTGCGGTAAAAGAGCAAAATGATGATATTGCGTTTTTGCACAAAATTATTCCCGGAACAGCGGACAAGAGTTACGGAATTTATGTCGCAAAAATTGCCGGTATTCCCAAAGGTGTTGTAAAACGAGCACGGGAAATTCTGAACGAACTTGAGCAGACGCATGTTAAAGTAACAACTCATAGTAATGAGTCGGAAATTCTTCATAATATTCAACGAAGAATGGGAGCGATACAATTTTCCTTATTCGGACCGGAAGATCATCCGGTGATCGAAGAATTACGCAATCTGGATATCGATAACTTGAAACCGCTTGACGCTCTCCAAATTGTTGCAAAATGGAAAGATATTCTCAAAAATCGTGAATTAAAAAATTAAATATAAACAAGACATGGAATTTTGTAATGGATTTTTTGCAACTTAATAATAAACGTTTTTTAATATTTGGTGTTGCCAATAAAAAGAGTGTTGCATTTCAGATTGCGAAAATGCTTCTTGAAGAAAATGCAACAGTTGATTTTGCAGTTCAAAATGAATCTGTTGCGAAAAAAGTCCGTGAACTGTTTCCCAAACAGAATGTTTTTTCATGCAATGTTGAAGACGATGAAGAAATTAAACAACTTCGTGTTGAGATTAAAAAGGAGATTGATTCATCGATTCGTTATGATGGTCTTGTGCATTCGATAGCGTTTGCAGATTATAGTGACGGAATGAAACCGTTTCATGAGACTTCAAAACTTGCTTTTTTACAGGCGTTGGATATATCGTGTTTTTCACTGATTTCGATTTGTCGGGAGTTTGCCGGACTTTTGAAAACAGATGCTTCTGTCGTAACAATTTCTATTTCGACAACACGAATGGCAAGTGAAAATTATGGTTTTATGGCTCCGATTAAGGCGGCATTGGATTCCTCGCTTGCATTTTTGACAAAGTCATTCAGTTCATTTTCGGAAGTCCGGTTCAACGCGGTTGCACCGAGTTTACTTAAAACATCCGCCTCTGCGGGAATACCGGGTTATGCCGATTCTTATCTTTTTGCGGAACAAATAATTCCGCGCAAGCGTGCAGTTTCGACCGAAGAAGCCGCCGCAACCGCAATTTTTCTGCTCAGTCCCCGCTCCAGCGGAATAACCGCACAAAAAATAATTATTGACGCCGGTATGGGAATCAATTATTTCGATAAGGAAATCATTAAAAAAATCGTTCATTAAATAAGAAGGAAATAAAACGATGTATATTCAGGAATTGCAACTTCAAAATTTTCGTAAATTCGAGGATATTACGCTACAATTTCATCCGCAATTTAATATTCTCATCGGTGAAAATGCCAGCGGAAAAACAACAATTTGTGACGCCATTAAAAGAATAATCCATGTATTGATTTATCACAACGGGCTAATGCCTTTTTCTGCCAAACTGGATAATCATTCAAATGACTTTCGTTATTCATTTCCGAAAGAGCTTTCCCAAGAACATTATTTTCCATTACGAATAACTGTTTCACTATCTGAGTTTCTTGAGAGCAATTCAAAGTGGACATTTCAAAAAGATCATTATACAGATCATTATACATTTCAGTCCGATATTGACATTTCAATCAAGGAATTGCAAAAGAAAATACAAAGTAAAATATCCAATGGAGAAAAAATAGTTCTTCCATTATTTGCATATTATGGAATTCCGCGTACGGAAAAACAACAAAAAAATCAGTTCAAAAATTTTTCTGAATCTCGTCTTAATGCTTATAAAACCTGTTTAGACGGTAATTGTAACACACGTCCTTTTTTCAATTGGCTTTATAGACAATTTCTAATTGAATTAAAAACGAAACAGAAAAATACTATTATCGGTACAGTTAGAGAAGCAATTAAAAAAGCAATTCCCGATTGTCAGGAAATTGAATATGATCCGGTAATTGATGAAGTTGTTGTTTCGCTTGGAGAACAAACTTTTTCATTCAATGATCTTTCGGACGGTTATCGTAGTATGCTCGGTATGGTTGCCGATATTGCGCATCGGATGGCTCGGCTCAATCCTGATCTTGAAGCCGAAGTCCTTCAACAAACGCCGGGAATTGTTGTCATTGATGAACTGGATTTACATTTACATCCGAAGTGGCAATATTCTGTGGTGGAAAATTTACGTTCGATTTTTCCGAAAGTCCAGTTTATTGCAACAACACATTCTCCATTTATTATTCAATCTGCAAGAGACGGTGAAGTTATTAATTTGGATAATATCGGTACAGTTTTAAGTTCACCGGGTGAATATCGCAAAGCAGCGTTTCCCGGACCTAGTGAACGTTACGATAAAAAAGGAATTGAAGAGATAGCGGAAGAAATTCAAAAGGTCGAAGTATCTTATCGTTCGCAACGACGACAAAAAATGTACGAAGCAGCACAAGAGTATTACAAAATTCTTAACGAAATACCCAATGCGTCAGACGAGGAAAAGAGAACAAAAAAAGAAAATCTCGACAATTTGCTTAATCCTTATATGGATAACGTCGCCTATGCGGCATTCCTTAAAATGGAACGCGCAGCGGCAGGAATTGATAAATGATACAGAAAGGAATATTTTAATGCGTCCGGTGAATCGTGGTCAACAACCAGATGGATTAGTCATTAGAAAATATCGAGATGCTCTGCCGGTTCTTTCCGAACGATTAGGACGGTATTGTTCGTATTGTGAAGCACGATTACCGCTTTCCCTTGCAATTGAGCATATCATGCCAAAGTCGAAACATCCTGAATTAGAATTAGTATGGGAAAATTTTCTTTTAGCTTGTCATATTTGTAATAGCATCAAAGGTACTAATGATATAAAAGTTTCAGATTTTTTTTTGCCGGATAAAGACAATACATTTACGATTTTTGAATATTTTCAGGCTGGAATAATAATTAATGATTCATTAAATTCTCAAGACCGTGAGAAAGCCGAAAGGACATTACAACTAGTCGGATTGAATCGTTTGAATGGAGAAGACAACAGATTTATAGATTTCGTAGAAACATGGAATCTTGTGCTTCGTTACAAAGAAAAATGGTATAAAAATCCTTCAACGGATATAATCGAATCCATTGTTGATCTTGCGAAAGAAAGTGGTCATTTTAGTATTTGGATGACAGTATTTGCCGATAATCCGGACATAAAAAAAAGACTTATCAATGCGTTTCCCGGAACGGAAAAAAAGTGGTTTGACGAAGAGGGACGACCTAAACCATTACAATAATTATATCACCTATTTTAACACAAAACTCTATTTTTAATATATCTGATGCTTTCACGTGAAGACATTGCATTTATGTATCTTGAGCAATTGCCGTTTGAGCCGTATCCGTTTCAGGAGGAGGCAATACTTGGTTGGTTTTCTTCGGAACAAGGAACATTAGTTTGCGCTCCGACGGGAATGGGTAAAACATTGATTGCCGAAGCGGGAATTTATGAGGCAATGAAAACCGGTAAAAAAGCCTATTATACAACACCTTTGATTGCATTAACCGAACAAAAATATCATGAAATTCAAGCTGCTCTTGAACGCTGGGGATATAACAAACATTATGTCGGTCTTGTAACGGGAAATCGGCGTGAAAACCCTGATGCACCGATTCTTGTTGTTGTTGCGGAAATTCTTTTTAACCGGTTATTGGCTGCGCAAAGTCATGCGAACACATTCCATTTCGATGACGTTACAACAGTAATAATGGATGAATTTCATAATTTTGCCGATGCGGAACGCGGTATGGTTTGGGAATTTACGCTTAATTTACTTCCGAAACATATTCGGACGTTATTGATTTCTGCAACAGTTGGAAATGCTTATGAGTTTGTTGCATGGCTTCGAGACAATATTCAACGGCGTTTGATATTGGTTGAATCGTTTGAGCGAAAAGTTCCGTTGACATATCAATGGATAGGCGATCAATTACTCACGGAACAACTTGAACAGATGACACACGGAGATGAAGAATCCCGTTTAACACCGGCGTTGGTTTTCTGTTTTGACCGGAATGAATGTTGGAACATTGGCGATCAGATTCGCGGGCGTGATTTGATAACCTCTGAACGGCAAAAAAATGTTGCGCAAATTCTTGACCGTTATGATTGGAAAGAAGGAGCGGGACCGCATTTGAAACAATTATTACTTCGCGGAGTTGGAATTCACCATGCGGGAGTGTTACCGAAATATCGGCGAATTATTGAGGATTTATTCCAACAGAAATTACTGTCCCTCTGTGTTTGTACGGAAACGCTTGCTGCCGGAATCAATTTACCGGCGAGATCGGTTGTATTGCCGAGTATTCTGAAGGGAAAGCCGAGCGAAAAGAAACTTATCGAATCAAGTTCAGCGCACCAAATTTTCGGCAGAGCGGGAAGACCGCAATATGATGATCATGGTTTTGTGTTTGCGTTGGCTCATGAAGACGATGTGAAAATCGGGCGTTGGAAGGCGAAATACGATCAGATTCCCGAAGATACAAAAGATCCGAAACTTCGTGAGATGAAAAAAAAGATGAAGAAAAAAGCTCCAACCCGCCGGACAACCGAACAATATTGGACGGAAGAACAATTTTTGAAACTCAAAGATATGCCGCCGGGAAAACTGGCAAGTCGCGGAGTGATACCTTGGCGTCTTTTAGCGCACATTATTTCATTGGATCACAATATTGAGCCGATTCGCCAGATTATCGGACATCGGTTGATGAGTGAAAAATGGGTTAAAGAAGGTCAGAAGCAACTCGATGAAATGCTTTTAACACTTTCCAATGCGGAATTTATCAGGTTGGAAAAAAAGAACGGAAATAATGAAAACGAAAGTAAAAATGTTATTGAACCGGAATCATTGAAGCCGCCGGAGTTTGATTATTGTTTCGCATATCCAACGAAGCGGTTACCGGAATTGATGAAATTTCGCGGCGTTAATCCGCTTTACGGGATATTTTTGTTGCAACATTTAGGAATTGCGGACAGGTCGGAGCGTCTTCAGGCGTTTGAGAGTTTGCTGGAACTTCCGCCGTCGATAGGGCCGAGTGTTCGTGTTCCGAAGCAGGACGTATTACCGAATGGTCCTTTGTCAACGGAACGGCTTGATTCGATGCTTCTTTCGTTGGGGCTTGCAGTTGCGGATGAGCTTGTTCCGAAAACCGAGGAGGAGGAAGAGGAAGAACGTGAGAAGCGTCGTCATTATGGTGGTTGGGCGGAGGAGCGGTTTTATGTAATTCCGTTGGCGGAAAAACTGCGGCGTCTTTTTGAGTACGAATATCCAACGGTTGAAGTTCGTATCAATCCTGTTTGGGCGGCGGGTGAAATTTTGCTTGATTTTAAGGGCGATTTCAATAAATATATTGTTTCGCGGGCGATTCAGAAACAAGAAGGAGTTATTTTCCGTCATCTTTTGCGGTTGATTTTGTTACTGGGCGAGTTTATTGAAATGACACCGGTCGATGGTTCTCCGGACGCTTGGAAAGCCGATTTAACAGAAATGGCGGAAACACTGATTGCGTGTTGTACCAAAATTGACTCGCAAAGCACCGAAGAAACACTCGAACACGCCAAAGAAAATGCCATCGACGAAATATTGTAATAAAATAATTGTGTCCGCAAATTCCGCAGATTGACGCTGATAAACAAAAGGTTGGTGATGTTTCGCCGAAATATCGCAACGGTTGATTTATAAATTGTGTTGTACGCAATTGGTCTTTAATTTCCGTTTGTAAACAAGGTTAAACCAAAATTGAAATTCGGTGAAAAAAAACGAAACACCCCCATATTGACATTTTGTCGTTAAGTTGTAATCTGATACCAAGAATAAATTTTCCGGTAAATATAATAAATTATTTTGTTGAATTACCGGAATGACAATTGGTTTAGTTCGCAAGTTTTGCCTTTCATTCTTCCATGCACAGCCCG
>JAITBS010000329.1 GCA_031283515.1 Planctomycetaceae bacterium | reverse complement strand
GGTTATGAAAATCTTACACCTTCGGGGTGAAAATTGAAAAACAAAAATTCCACTGATATATTACAAAATTTTCTGTTTCTGAGCGGAAATCACAAAGATAACTGTTTATTTTATTTTTTTGAGAATACGAACAACCAAAACAAACGAAAAGAGTTTAAACCAAAATTTTCGTTTGTTTCATAATTCTCAAAAAAGAATCAACGAGATAACCTGCGGACTAAAAATTGGCAGTTACTGGGAAACGACACATGCTATAAATCATCATACATGTTTTTTTAACGCATGTTTAAAGTCCGCAATACTATTGATTTTACTCTAATTTGATTTCAAAATTTGTTTCTGCTTTTTGAATATCGAATTGGAGCGGAGTATTTCCCTGTCCATATTTTGCAAGGACTTTTTGTAATTCTGATGTCGTGTTATCACCAATCATTCGGGGGATTTGGAAAAAGAATTTACCTTTTCCTTTTTGAACACCATTGTATTGAACAGTGTAAATCATCGTAAAACGCCCATTGGCATCGGTTCGCCCATTACTGGTACGCCCAACTTCCGGTGAAAAAACGATTTTTTAAGTGTAATGAGTATAATCAACTGTCAGGGAGAATCTACCAGATTGAAATCAAAAACATTCTTTCCCGATATGACAGTTGCTTTGAGTGGAGTGGTTGTTGCTGATGAATATATCGTAGGTAACAGCGATTTTGAAACCATAATATCCACTTCTTTTCCATCAGGATCAATTTCTTTTTTGCCAGTTGGAATATTTTCAGTTTTGTTGATGATAACAACATATTCTCCCTGAGTGGTACCTTGATCAACAGCACCAAGCAATGTTTGAAGTTTGTATTTTCCCTGAGAATCTGTTCGTCCATACGCTGGCGAACCGTTCGAAACAGGTGAAAAAGAAATATTGGCGTCGGTAACCGGAACTCCTTTATACGTGATAGTTCCTTCGACAACATCCGTTTTGATGACCGAGGAACCATTACAACCAATGATAAACAATATCCATGTCAAAGTGATAAAAAATACAATTATTTGAAAAAATATTTTCATGGTAGTTATTTTGAAAAAAAAATTGAGGTTGTGTAATAAAAAATAGACCAATGTAAAATAATTTCTGTTATTAATATTGAATTTTCGACATTGATCTATTACGAAAACGATTTTTGGGGTTAAGGAGATGCCGCTTCGCCGCAACCGATTGTACCCATCGCCCCCCAAACTCCATAAGTTGAGGCACCTGAAAATTTATAGGGATTGGTAGAATCGCCGCCAACTCCTTCACCAAGATATTTAGTAGGATCACCACAATTAATTGTTTCACTGATAAATTTGACGGAACCATCACAAAGGGACGTATTGGCTCCTCCTCCGTGATAACTTGAGGCGTTGATGTATCCTCTGTTGTCATCTTGCGAAGGAATACATGTTGGAGTGTTTGGCGGTAAAGCAGTAAAAAACGCAGAATTAGCACTTCTGGATTCAGCCCAATTTCGAGCTTTCCATGATGAAACAGTTGTTGCGTTCAGCATACCGCCGGCACCACGAAAAGCGAGACATACGGATGGAGTAGAACCCCACGTAATACTTGTATCTTGAGCAACTCCCGTAATCACATTACGGTCATCAATACGTGGATTCGAGGATGCCGATTCCGCAAAAACAACCGTATTGCTTAATCCATCTGTGATTGCAGCAAAATCAATCGTTTTCTTTCCTCCATAATCCATACGTCCGTTTTGAAAGAATCCTCGACAATTCAATCCATCCCAAGTACTAGGTGTTCCACTTGAACCGGTATTCGGAACTTCACGGTGAGGCGTTGAAACATCTCCTTTGCAACCAAAATAATTGGAACAAGAATTGTAAGTGCCAACCTGACGATTATTTCCCCCTGAAGGACACAATAAACCGTTAAATTCAGTATTAAACGGATTGGGAGATGTTGTTCCATCGGCATTGAGAACCGCCGTACCACCGCTGCGCTGATCAGGAATATATTGATTCGAATATCCACTTCCAGCATTCACAGCATTTTGACAGTGCGTTTTTAATCTTTCAAAAAATGCCTGTTGTTCCATGTACGGCAAGAGAACGGTGTGGAAATTCCAAACATCAACACGATCTAATCGTGTGAGTGTTCCCGTGCTGCCCGGACGGATATAAGGTTCAACCCAAATAGGTTCATACGACCCTGTTGGACACCGTTGCATCGCGTCATGAAAATTGTGTAACGAAATTCAAGGTTGTTTTAAGTGATTGGTACATTGCATCCGTCTTGCGGCTTCGCGTGCCTTTACAGAATTTAAAAAATCCTATAATATACGTCATGTTGCAGAAAGGTACATCTGAAAAACTTAGTAAGTTTTTTTGAACGATAATATAAAAAACCGTTTTCGTTATGATTTTTCTGCAACACCTCGATATAACGATTACGGTTTTTTGTTTTGAGAGAATTATGAGAACTCAATATAAATATGTGTGTCCTAATTGTTACAAAGAGGGTTATGTATGTCGTCAGTGGTTAGACGATCATAGTGGATTGAAGGAATCATTTTTTAAAGAGTGTAGATATTGTGGTACAAATTTACATTTAACATTTAATTTAGAAAAAAAGAAGTTTGATGTAGGGTATTCTAATGATCATGATAAACAATAAACACTTAACTGATTTTGAAAATATCCCTGGAGTACATGTGACCCAGTTTTTTTTATCAGTAACATTTTTTCCTGAAGTTATTAAAAATGATCAATCAAATGAATTATTTTTGCAAGTCGTATCATCGCTGAGTGATATATTGCATGAAAATGAATCATTATTACGTTGGTCAGTTCAATCCATACGAACCAATTTTTTAGAGAACAATGTCAATTAAACAGCAAGATCAAATAGAGTTTTTTAGAGCATTTGAGACATTGGATGCTGGTCGTATTTTTGTACGCATCTGTTTGCGTCGTAAACTTGGTTGGCATGAAACACGCTTTAATTCATTACTCCGCCAATTGCGTTCCGAAGGTATCGTCCAGCTTCATTCAGGTGATCTTTTCAGTATGAGTGAAGAGGACATTGCTTTGAGTTTCACGGATGAGAACAATTTTTTATGTAACTTTAACCCTGAAAGTATGCTATGAAAACCTATGAAGACTTAACATCGGATCCGCGATTATTTTCCGGTTCACCAGCGCAACGTGCATCAATTCGTGAACGTCTGCACAGAAAGTATAATCAGGTATTAGAAGAAGATTTACCAGTTCATCCAACATTAGATAATCTTTTGTACGGTTCTTGTGAAGATCAAATAGTCTATGACATGCCGTTATTTTTCCAACATACAGGGGCAGACACCCGCGAACCTGTGAGCGGGTGTAGCCCTGACTTTGGGGCGGTCAGTAACACCCCCCCCACAAAACACGAAAATAGAAAATTGGGCGTTGTGTGTATGGGTGGTTATGACGGCGGCTTTGAAAGTGGTTTTCAAGGGACTTGGAATCCCGAAATTTTTAGCCGTCTTATCGAACGTCTTAATTCACGTCGGGTTGAAGGTGAAGTTAGTACAATCGAAATAGAAGGTCGTCATTTTGTTTTGAAGGCTCATGGAGCCGGCGGCGGTGAACGCGTTTATTATCGTTATATAATCGAAGGCGGCGGTTGGCGAGTTTATTTTCACCATGAGCCGTCAACGCAATTCCAGCCGGTTCGAGTTCGTTTTGGTTTTGAGTGCCTTTGTGGTTGTTCTTTATACGATGTTCATGATGAGTTTATGTTTTGGTTACGAAAAATAGGTTTTACGGTAACAGAAGAAAAAATATCACGTATTGATTTACAAGTCATGACAACACGTCCAGTCATAGAATATGCCAGTTTAGTGGCTCAAGGTTGTGTAGTTAAACGAGCGAAAAAAGGTAATTTTCATGTCGAATCGCATGATATGAGTTCTTTTGCTTTTGGTTCCGATATTTATTTACGTTGTTACGATAAGCGTAAACAGCTGTTTGATACCTGTGACGAATATGGTCTTAAAATGATAGCGGAATATTGTTGTGGCGGTGAACTACCAGACCACTTAACCCGTATAGAGTTTCAGATAAGGCGTGAAGTTCTTGAAATACTGGGAATAGATACTATAGAAGATTTGCGAGATTCAGAATTATCGTTAGTAGAATGGTTAACGTTTGATTGGTTTCGATTAACTAACGGTGTTTCTAAAAAGGGTCATACCCGTGAACAAGAAGTAGCGGCAATATGGCAAGAAGTGCGTAATGCATTTTTTAAGTATTTTCCGGGCGGTAACAACAATCGAATCATAACTCGTAGTTTCAATGAGGTTGTAGTGAATTGTACTTCTGAAGATCTTGTCAGTCAGGCAGTTGGTTGTATGGCAACAGTTGCCTCACGTGCCAAAATAACATTGGAAAAAGATTTTGTACTAAATTATGTTATAGAGCGTATTCGCGAACATAGTGAAGAATTATTTTCGAAGGTTCAGGAACGCGC
>JAITBS010000475.1 GCA_031283515.1 Planctomycetaceae bacterium | reverse complement strand
CATGGCGGCATCGCTCCGGGCAATGAAACATCCGCATGTCGAATTTTATGAAATCAAAGGTTACGACCACGGCGGCATCGGCAACGCCCCAGAAGCCTTCGAACATATCAGCCGTTTTGTAGAACAAAAATAAAAAAGATCAATTTTTTAAGAAAATACCGTGAACGGTTATGCCCAATATAATAAAAAAATAAAATCCAAAACAACTCAAAAAAGGCAAAAAAATAACGCCCACGATGAAAATACGAAAAAATTGTGTGAACGGTTACGATTTAAAATCGGAATAACTATAAATATTTGATCCCTTTCGGGATCAGAATTGTCCTTACTGGGCGAGTGTTTGAGAGTGTTATCGCATGTTTCCGATAGGAAAACAGTTGAATTACCTTATTTGATGTTACGTAATCGTTCGCGCAAATAATCAGAAGTTTTGACGAGTACGCCAACGCGACCTACCATCTAAAATTTATGTGAACGGTTACAGGCAGTATCGATAAATTTTGTCTTTTTACGGACATACCAGTATGAAGATTACCGTTTTAGTTTTTTAAAAATTTTGTAATATATCAGTGGAATTTTTATTTGTATCGTTTTCTTTCCTAATCCCGCTGATATATTACAAATTCCGCTGGAATATTACAGATTTTATTATATTGATTTAAAAATTTTTTTGTTTATATTATTTAAATGTTTTGTCATTGTGTTTTAACTGTTTCAAAATATTTGAACGGTCAAAATACAATACTTTTATCCAATTCACCAATTTTCCCCCAAAAAACGATGACACGCTCAATTTTTGCAACTTTTTTTATCGGATCAATTTTTATATTGATCTTCAATGTTGTTTCTGCGGTTTTTGCTGCGGAAACGTTAACGCTTGCAACAGACGGTAAAACGGATTATGTTATTGTGTTGCCTGCCAACGCAACGCCGTTGGAACAAACGGCGGCGAAAGAACTGAAACAACATCTCAACGCTGTAACAGGAGCCGATTTTGTTATTGTTGCGGAATCCGAAGTTGACGCCGCCAAGCCGCAAATTGTGGTCGGCAATTCCAAACGGGTCAAAGAACTTTTGCCGGAAATTGATGTTGCGAAAATTCCTTACGATGGAATTGTGATCAAATCAATCGGCAACAATCTTGTTTTGCTCGGACATCCGCAACGCGGAACTCTTTACGCCGTTAATACCTTACTTGAAGATGTTGTTGGTGTTCGATGGTGGACTTCGACGGAGTCGTTTATTCCGAAAAAACCAACGTTGGAAATTCCCGCACAAAATATCGAATACGCCCCGAAACTGATTTATCGGGAAGCATTTTATCGTGACGCATTCGACGGAGTTTTCGCAACACGAATGAAGTGTAACGGTAACATGGTTCGGACAACACCGGAATATGGCGGACATCACCGGTTTCAGTATTTTGTTCATTCATTCTTTCCGCTGATTCCGCCGGATAAATATTTTGCGGAACATCCCGATTGGTACAGTGAAATTAAAGGTCAGCGAAAACACGACCACGCTCAACTTTGTTTGACCAACGACGCCATGTGTAAAGAACTGACCAAAAACGCCCTTGAATCACTCCGAAAAAATCCCGATGCCAAATTCATTTCGATAAGTCAAAATGATAGGCACGGATATTGTGAGTGTAAAAATTGTACAGCAATTGCCGAAGAGGAAGGCGGTCAAGCGGGAGTGCTTATTCGTTTCGTTAATAAAGTTGCCGAAGCGATTGAAAAAGAATTTCCCGATGTTTGGGTCGAAACTCTCGCCTATCAATACACACGAAAGCCGCCGAAAATTGTTAAGCCGCGAAAAAATGTTGTGATTCGTCTTTGTACGATTGAATGTTCGTTTATTCAACCGCTCGGAGCAGGTGAACAAAATAAATCGTTGCGCGAAGACATTGAAGGCTGGAGTAAAATCGCCGACAATCTTTTTGCTTGGGATTATGTTACGAATTTTTCGGCATATATGTTACCGCATCCGAATCTTCGGGTGTTGGCTCCGAACATCCGGTTTTTCACGGATCATCACACGATTGGTTTGTTTGAACAAGGCGATGCTCATTGTACTGCCGGAGATTTTGTACGTATGAGAAATTGGGTAATCTCGCATTTGTTATGGAATCCGGCATGTGACGAAAATACATTGTTCGATGAATTTTTGAACGGTTATTATGGAACCGATGTTGCTCCGATTCTGAAAGAATACTGGAATTTACTTCTTGACCATGCGGAAAAATCAGGAGTTTATCTTGGTATTTATAGAAACTCGACCGCTGATTGGCTTGATTTTGAAACGTTAAATAAAGCGGTTGCTTTGATGAACCGAGCCCTTGAAACGACAAAAGATGAAACAATAAAGAATCGGCTTCGGCGTGAAAAGATTCCGATTGATCTTGTTGTATTGAAAGAATACTACGCACTTCACCGCAAAGCGAAATTGACAGGTACACTGTTCACGGGATTGAGTAATCCACGAGATATTGTTGATGATTTCTTTGCTCGATGTAAAGAATTTAATGTTACGTATCACAAAGAACCATGGAGTGAGGATAAATTTGAGTTATTTGAACAAAATTTACGGCAAAAATTAAAATTCGATCCTATTACTGTACAGCCGCCGGATTTCTGTAAAGACTTACCGAAAAAAAGTTGGTACGATGTACAGAGTTTTGAATTTAACACCTCTAAACTTGGAGAATGGGTTTTCGTTGTTGATGACGCAAAGGCTTCCAATGGTCAGGCAGTTAAAATGCCGGGCAACCATTTTGAATGGGCAACGAGTTACAATTTTGATGATTTACTGCTTGATTTGCAATCGCCCCAAACTCCAACGACGGAACCGCCGAAATATCGGCTTTATGCGTCGGTTCGCTGTGATGCCAAAACAACAGAAGGAATTGCGATGACGCTTGGTGTGTACGATTATAAGGAAAAGAAAGGAATTGTGAGCAAATCGGTGCCTGTTTCAGAAATTTCCGGAACGGAATATCATTGGATTGATATGGGATCAATTGCTCTCAAGCCGGGATTTAATTTTTGGTTTGCCCCGCCGAAACGTCCTGACGAAGTTGACGCGGTGTACATTGACCGCATCGTTGTTGTACGGGAATAAAATTTGTATAGAAATTCGATATGCCCTACGATCTTATTTCTACAATCTTAGTGGTAAAATAAAAAATTAAGTAATCTATCAGTGGAATTTTTGTAATTAACAACAATAAGTAGTCCTGAAAGGGCGTTAATAATTTCACTGATATATTACTAAATATTTGATCCCTTTCGGGATCAGAATTGTCCTTACTGGGCGAGTGTTTGGGAGTGTTATCGCATGTTTCCGATAGGAAAACAGTTGAATTACCTTATTTGATGTTACGTAATCGTTCACGCAAATAATCAGAAGTTTTGACGAGTACGCCAACGCAACCTACCATCTAAAATTTATGTGAACGGTTACAGGCGGTATCGATAAATTTTGTCTTTTTACGGACATACCAGTATGAAGATTACTGTTTTAGTTTTTTAAAAATTTTTAACAAGGAGTTTGAAAAATGACACGAAAAAATTGTTGTTTAGTGATTTGTTTGTTGGTTTGTATGTCGGCGGTGATGTTTTTGTTACCGTTTTGTGTTGGAGCGGA
>JAITBS010000244.1 GCA_031283515.1 Planctomycetaceae bacterium | reverse complement strand
CAGAAGTTGCCTATTTTTCCCAAATTGAACTTAAAATTTTGTTAATGAATGAAAATTTTGGGAAAAATGTGATGTCATCCCCACTCGTTGTTTTGGCTGGTTTATGATACAATCTTTGTTCTTTGAGTTCGGGTTGGGAACTGAACCTTAAAACGCCTTAACAGTATTCTGCAAAACACTTAAACATTTGCTGCTGAGTCACCCTTCACAAATTAAAATATTATGGCATTCGATCCTTATTCGCTCTGCCCCGGCGGACGTGTGAAAAAAATCCGGTTTTGTTGTTCCGATATGATCAAGGAAATCGATCAAATCGGACAAATGATCGCAACAAAACAATTCAACGCCTGTCTTGCACTTATCGAAACTCTCGAAAAAAATTTCCCAGAGCGTGCCTGTCTGACTGCGGCAAAATTGTCTGTTTACCGTGCCGAAAACAAATGGGAAGAAGTTTTCCAATTAGCCAAAGTTTTTTACGAAAAAGAACCGGAAAATCCTATTGCTGTTTCTGAATATGCGGTTGCATTGGTTGTGTGTCAAACTGATTTTAAACTTGCCGTTTCCGTACTGATTGACGGTTTTGAACATTCACCTCCGGATGTTACCCACAGTTCGTTAATTAATGCGGCGTTACAGGTTGGGTCCTGTTTATTGGTTCGGGGTTTGATCGTACCGGTCATTGCTCTTAGTAACCAACTCCGGCGATTTCCCTCCGCTCAAAATCCGGCGAATGATTTACTCTTTCGCGCTTCCTCAATGGTTAAATTACCTATTCTGCTCCGCGATATGGTGTTTAACCATTACTGTCCTGATCAGTTTCCTCAAAAGCAGGAATTTATGGACGCGATGGAACTTATTGGTCAATTACGTTGGAAACAGGCTCTTGCCAAACTTGAATCATTAACACAATATGATACGATTTGGCCGGCAATATGGCAAAATGTTGCTGCGGTACGATTTTGGCTTTTAGAAAATACTCAAGCTTGTGATGCTCTCAAAAAATTCACTGCTCTTTCAAACACTCCTCTCGAAGATGCAGCGGATGCCGAATCAACACGCATTTTTATGACAGAAAATATACTGGGAGATCAAACACAAATATTTTATTTTGAATATGGAGTTACGGATGCCGAAGCCGTTTATGATAAGATGCGTTCCAATCCGATATTTTTTCCAGTTACAGTGGATTTATCAGAAGAGAATGCAACAACAGTTCATCCCAAAGGCGGATTTTTACTTCTTGACCGTCCGTTTCCGCCGCCGGAAACGCCAATCACCTTTGAGAATGTCTCTTCTCAATTGGCGTTAATTCTTGTGTTTGGTAAAGAGACAGATCAGGACGCACGATTTGTTGTTACAAACTTATACGCGGATGATCAGTTAAAAGTGGAACATTTTTTGAAAGAAACGCTGGGAGATTTTATTACAGAATTAGTTTTGACTCAAAACATCCATAGGATTTCTAGATCAAAAATGATGGTTCAACCGCGGTTTGTGTTGAGTCATGAATCGATGAAGAATTTGAAGAATTTGGAGACGGATTATTTGGAACATGTTTTTATCAATAATTGGTGTACATTGCCTTTGGAGTTGTTTGACGGTAAAACGCCGAATGAAGTTGCTTTTGATCCGGTTTACCGAATTCGTCTTCTGGGCTTGCTTCAGGTTATAGAATTTTGGCTTGCGACGAATGTTGCCGATGTGATAATCGACTTGCTTCGGACGAAACTGGGTTTACCGGTCGTCTATGAACCAATTGTGATTCCGTCGGGTACAGATGAAGAGATGATGGCGACTCTTGAGAATTATCCGGTTTGGCGTTGGCACCGTTTTGAGGTGGAAAAACTTCCTACTGCTTTTTTGATTGAAGGTCTTAAAATTGTTGCGACAATGCAGGAACGGCGGGCGATTAAAAAATTCGCACAGGAATTACTAAACCGTCCCATAAATACGATGCCGTTTCCGGTTCGGGAACTTGCTTTTGAAACGCTGATTTTAATTACGCAGAAAACAGACCAGCTTGATGTCGCTTTGGAGTGGATTGAAAAAGCAAAACAAGAAGCCGCTCTAAACAATTCACCGGATGCTATTTTTTTCTTACACGAGATTTCCATTCGTTTAGAGTTGGGGCAAATCCAAAAATTCAGTGAAGCGGTGAATTATCTTTTTGTGAATTACGGTCAAGATGAAAAGGTTATGTTGTTATTACGCAATATATTTATTCAATTTGGTATTATGAATTCTGATGGAACTCCAAATAATTATCCCCTACAAAATACACAACAGATTATACAGGCAGAACTACCTCCAGAACACAACAAACTCTGGACACCAGAATTCGCTATAAAAGACCAACCCCCCGCAAAACTCTGGACACCGGAATAGTGAATAGTGAATAGTTATGAGTGAATAGTGAATAGTGAATAGTGAATAGTGAATAGCCTCTCCTTGCCCTTGCGGGACTTTATTGAGTTTCCTTCTGTCCACAGGACAATACGGCGAAAGGTTGACTACCTATGGAATTGATACAAATAATCTGCGAACATCTGCGTAAATCTGCGGACTAACATCTGCGAATATCTGCGTAAATCTGCGGACGAACATCTGCGTAAATCGGCGTAAATCTGCGGACGAAACATTGGCGCAATCTATGGATCAATCACTACCAAACCTCCAATAAAATTAGATATTTTTTTCAGAAAAGGATAATTAGTGAAGTGAGAGGGGTGAACTTTCCGATGCAAAGTGTACGCATTGGACATTGTTTTTCTTTTTTGTTTACTTTAATGAGAAGGAAAAGGGAAACAAGTCAAGGTAGAGAAAAGATTATCGTATTATCGTGAAAAGAAAGGGAGACTCTTTTTCCGATAAAAAAACGAATTAAGGAGAGTTCGTTCAATCGCCTGAACTGTTTTGCTTCCTTGCCGACAGGACGATGGTGAACGATATCTGAAAGAAAGGATTGTTTACTTTTATGAAAACAATGAATGGATTCATGAACGAACTAGTAGTCAGGAAGGCAACAAAGAAGAATTGGAAGACTCGATGCGGTTCCTTCTTG
>JAITBS010000470.1 GCA_031283515.1 Planctomycetaceae bacterium | reverse complement strand
TTGACATTCAATGTCGGCGGTTCGCTCGCGTTGAGTGAGAGAACGTCGGTATTCGGCGGATTCACCGGAAACACCGTCTTTGACCGCGACGGTGATAACTTCCAAAGTAACGGTTACGCCGGATTACAATATCAATGGTAATCGTTTGATCTTGAAAAGTTGATAGCAGATAATCGAGCATAACATAAAACGGTTGACCCTATTATTTGCTATCAATAATTCAAGTCTTTTCAATGTAATCGTTTCGGTTAATAAACTCAAATAGACAACGGTTCGATAAACTGTTGTCTATTTTTGTTTCTATTAGTGATTAACCTAAAATTCCGAAATAATCAAAAAAGTTGTTTCAACACCCACTTGGCATAATATTAAGAAATCCTAAATATCTGCGGACGAAATATCTTTGAATATCTGTATTCACTACAGACTCTGTTGATAAAAAGAGACATTTACGTTTGAAAATGTTGTCTGCCAATTGCGGAGATTTTATTTCAATATTGATTGCCGTAATGAGACGAAATGTTTGAAGGCGAGTTTTAGAACACGTTGCGAATCAATCAATCCGGTAAACGGAACCGAATCCATATCAAGAGATTTGGTATCTTCTGGATTGTCGTTGGTGTCCTGAAGCAATGTCCAGAAAATACCTTGAACCATTCTTTTTCCGAGAATTGTTTTGAGCAGGAGTTCCGTCCAGAATTGCTGAAGTCCCTCAGACCATTGGTATTCCGGCGGAATCGATAAATCAATCTCTGTTGTGTCGGAACCGGAAGCACTCGGCACTGATATTGAAACGTAAACTTTTTTGCCAAGATAACTCCATTGATCAATCATATTGCTTACCGCCATTGGGTCACGGGGCAATGTGGAACGGCTATTGAAACCAAAATTTATTTCCATAAGAAAAGAATCGATTTCGTGACAACTTATTAACGATTCGGCAATTTGAATTTGGTCATACTCAGGAATATGTGTCAGAGCATATTCTCCCCAGGGTTGGTCAATTCCGATAAGAATTGGGGTTTCAATTCCGCGAGTTCTCATTTGTTGGGCAAGAGTTCGTACCAGGGTAACGGTACGAGATTGTGAGATTTCGGGGATGAGGTAGGAATTGAAGCGGCTTGCCAGAATCCAGGCGTGGGCAGTCGCGCCATAACGTTCGATAATTGCGTTGACAAAACGGGCGGCGTGACTTTCGAAAATTCCTTCTTCATGTAAGTGAGGAGTGAGCCAGATGGGAAATGCCGAAATATCAAAACAAAGAAGCGGTCCCATGATAATATCAAAACCGAATCGTATGGAATTACTTATTCGTTTTTCCAGTTGTTCCCAACAAAAGCGTCCGGGTTCCGGTTCCAGAATGCGCCATGCGGGCATCGGAATAACCGCATGAAACGCATCTTGCAAAAATTGGGCGTAAAGATCAAATTCGTACAATGATTCGATAGGATGATTATTCAGCCCAATACCCAACAAGACCGGCAATTTCTCATCAATCCGAATACGCCAAGCGAGTGATTGTTCTGTAAACAAATGAGTACATTCTAAGGCGATCTGTTCAAATTCTTCCAAAAGTAAAATCAATTCCTGTTCAACATTGGGATTGGTATCATCAGTGACCACAGTTTGAGAAAAACGCCGTGATACAGTAATTATTTGAGTTCTCAGTTCTTGCGGCAACCGAAAACCAAGCATTTGCCAATCAAACTGTTTACGAAGCAAACGCCCCAATGACCCGCGACCAAGTTCTTTAACTAAAGAATAAGGGTGTTCTAGATTGATTAACGATTCTGTTGACTCCATTGAAAGACCGATTTGATGGTGCAGCCAAGGAACATGAACGGTTCCGCTTCCTTTTACCGAAGTGCAAACAGTCATTTCGTTTCCATTCAAAACAATCTCTGTTGGACGCGGAACACGCCCCCAAGTGGCAAAATAAGATTTTTTCAGGAGCGGTTCTGGAACAATTCCGGGTGAAATACGAAATCGCAACTCATTCATCGGAAGAAAAAAAAGAAACATTAAAACGATTGAAACATAATTAAAACATCCTGTGTATTGTAAAAATATTTTGCCCAAAAAACAAGTAGCCAAAATAGAGAAAAAAATAATATCTATTTATGTAATTTATCAGTGGAATTTTTTTCTCCTACGTCCTATATTAGTTGAGAGTTGATAGTGGAGAGTGGAGAGTGCCGCAAGCGGATTACGACCAAAACGTTTTGAATCCGCCTGTAAACTCTCCACTATCAACTCTCCACTATCAACTACTCGTTTGACCTACGGTTATGAAAATTCCATCCATTCGGGGTGAAGAACCAAAAATAATAATTCCACTGATATATTACAAAAATTAAAATACGAACTGTTACACCAAAACTCCATTCCGAATTTAAAAAACCGTGAACGGTTACGTTTTTTCATCATTGCTGTTACGCATGGAGACAGCAACTCGATATTGTTCGGGTGGAATACCATCTTTCAGAGTTGCTCCGCGAAGTGTGTATCGTCCTTGATATCTGTCTGAGCATTCATATTTGAAAAAGAGTGAGTCAGTTGTTTAAATTCATGATTTCCGTCGAAATTTTATCCATTTTAACACACAAGCTATAGATATAAGGATAAAATTATGAAAAACAACCCGAAAAAAACATACTTGGACTATTTTTTTTCGAAAAAATGTTGTAATATCATATCGAAATTGACAATTGAAAATCAAAAAATCGGAAATATTCGGAAATATAAAGTTGTTTATTTTATTATTTTTTCCTAACTGACGTTTGATTTATGTTTTTTATTTTTACAGTTTACTGTTTGATCGTCTGTTTTTAATGATCTATTTTCAGGTTTACTCCTTTGAGTTCCATATCAACCCCTGATCTAAGAGTTTATCCGTCCTTAGCGGTAATTGGAGGCGGATTAGCAGGAATTGCTGCAGCAGAATCCGCATCGAAAAACGGGTTTCGGGTTACTCTCTTCGAACGATCTCGTATTCTCGGCGGACGCGCTGCCTCTTTGTTCGATCCCAACACCAGTCAGTGGATCGATAACGGACAACATGTCGCACTTGGTTGTTGTACCGAATTGCTCGACTTAAATCAACAACTCGATCTGACCCGATTTTTCGAACAAAAGAAAACAATTCCTTTTGCCCAGATGGACGGTAAACACGGAATGATAACTCCCACAACATGGTTACCAAATCGTTGGCAATTCTTTCCCGCCTTTCTAACTTTTCCATTTCTTTCGTTCAAAGAACGTTTTATGACCGGTTTGTTATTGCGAAAATTAGGTGTGCAGAAAAAAGAATCGGAATTAGAATCAGGAACTTTTGCCGAATGGCTCCGTACAAAAAAAGTTTCCGTTAATACTATCAAAAAATTCTGGGAGCCGTTTATTTTCAGTACTTTGAGCGAAGGTATTGAACATGTCAGTTTCGATGCTGTTCAACAAATTATTCGGGATAGTTTTCTGGCGGGGCATCAAGCAATGACCTTTCACATCCCAACCGTTTCCTTACGAACAATTTATCACGAAAACACCACCGAACAATTACAGAATCGCGGCATTGAACTTCATTTTCTTAAACGCGTCAAACGTCTTTTTTGGGAACTTCAAACGGACTCCGATCTTCCAGCTAACGATAATGATAACAGCAACAATAACAACAGTAACACACAACAACAGTACACCAGTCCTAAAATTCAGGCATTGGAATTGGCGGATGGTTCCCGATGGTCATTTGATTATTACCTTTTGGCAGTGCCGTTGTCGCAGTTTTGGAAAATAATGACCAATTCCGATCTGGAATCCTACACTGAACAACTTGCCTTAGAACGTTTTGAACCGGGAACGATTACAACAATCCATCTTTGGTTTAATCACCGTATATTACCTGATGGATTTTCACATTGTGTGTTGCTTGGCGAACCCGGACAATTTTTGTTTTGTCCTGAAAAAAAGGAAAAAAATAATCATGAAAAAAATAATAAAGGTATTTATCATAATGTTGTTATTAGTGCTTCGCATCGTCTTCTTTCCGAACATGAATTTACGTCACGCGGAAGTTTTGGACTGATTGAGCGGGTTGTTCAACAACTACAAAAAACTTTTGTCCGATCTTTTCAAAATGAAGCAACACAATTATTGTTCCACCGTGTAACCACTCATTTTGAAGCTGTTTTTTCGCCGACTCCGGCTATTTACCTGAAACGTCCCGAATCCGAAACTCCTTTCGACAATCTTGTTTTAGCCGGAGACTGGACGCAAACAAAATTGCCTGCTACTCTGGAAAGTGCCGTCCGAAGCGGACGTCATGCCGTCCAAATTTTAAAAAAATTGGTAGATAATAAACATCTTGACATTCAGAAGTGACGGTTTATTTGGTTTTTTTTAATATATCAGTGGAATTATTATTTTTTATTCTTCACCTCAAAGGGGCAATGTATTAGTTGATAGTTGAGAGTGGATAGTTCGCACGCGGATTCAAAACGTTTTGGTAGTAATCCGCTTGCGACACTATTAACTATTCACTATCCACTATTAACTAACAACAGCCCCTTGCGGGGTGAAAATCGAAAAACAAAAATGCCGCTGACAGATTACGTATTTTTCGGATACTTGAAATTTTTAATAAATAGTATATGATAATAATATAATTTTATGAGATTGAATTATAATATATCAAGAATTTTTAAAAATCGAATCTTTTACTTAAAAAAATTGTTTGTAAGTCCTTGTTTTTTTTAGGGTAAAGATTTTTACGGAGTGAATTTTTCAGAAGTTCTTTTTTGCTTGTTATTTAAGTCTGCACTTACAAAAAGTGAATGGTTCGATGAGTCCTATAGATGAACCGATTATACATTCGGAACTGATGCCGATTACCGATACGGAATTTCATTTGATCCGAGATCTGGTGTACAACCGTTTTGGCATCACGCTTTCCGATCAAAAAAAGAGTTTGGTTGTCGGACGACTTCAAAAAATATTGCGTCAGCATAACTTTAAGACATTCAAACAATATTACGACAGCCTCATCGCCGATAAAACCGATATGGCGATTAGTGAACTGGCAAACCAAATTACAACAAATCACACTTTTTTCTTTCGCGAACCGGAACATTTTGATTTTTTCAAAAGTGATATTTTGCCGTGGATGAAGGCGGAGCATAAAAAAAAGAGTAACAATGACTTACGAATTTGGTGTGCTGCGGCTTCCAGTGGTGAAGAACCCTATACGTTAATCATAACTCTTCTGGAATTTTTCGGTTCCGATTATAAAAACTGGGATTGTGGTCTTTTGGCGACCGATGTTTCTGAAAAAGCATTGATTGCTGCCAAGAAAGGAGTTTACGATGCGACACGGTTACAAGGCGTTTCTCCGGCAATTATCAATAAATATTTCAAAAAAACACCAGAAGGTTTTGCAATTACCGACCAAGTTAAAAAAGAAGTAACCATACGCCGTTTCAATCTAATGAATAAGACATTGCCTTTCAAAAAATCGTTTGACTGTATTTGGTGCCGCAATGTCATGATTTATTTTGATGCACAAACCAAGATTGAGCTTGTCAATCGAATGTATCAACAAACAGTCAACGGCGGTTATCTTCTCATTGGTCATTCGGAAACATTGGGGCGTGACCAAACGAAGTGGAAATATATTAAACCGGCTGTTTACCGTAAAATGGAGTAATCGTTATTAATATTGATGCCAATTCGATTTTTTTGTAAATGTTGCAACCAGATGATTCAAATCGGGGCACCAAGGGCTGGTCAAATGGTCGTGTGTCCGCAATGCGGTGAACGTCTGACTGTTCCCTCCCAATCAGTCGCACAAGCCGAAACTCTTTATCAGTTTCTGAAACAGAAGCGTCTTGCAGAAAAAAATGCCCCCAAAACGCATTCTCCGTCATTACAACAAGCCGCTAAATTACCGCTGCAAACAATAGTTCAAGAAAAAAAGAATGAAGAAATTGATGAAGAACCCAATTTCTCTTTGGAAGAATTGAATACGGAAGATGTGGATCGTTGGATTAAAGAGTTCTGGACAACGCAATCAAATGAAAATAACATCATCACTAAACCCTATACCACAGAACCGGTTGCGCAGCCAATTCCGGCAAGCCATGAAAATACTGCTGTTACAATTCGTCATCATGAAACATGGTTATTGTTTCGGACATGGCTTTTTATTGTATTCCTTTTTGGTGTTGTTGGGGGTTTTGGTATTTGTTCGTTTTTCAACAGTTTTCGTAAAGATATTTCAGGAAACAACAGTGTTGCCAAACCGGTTCTATCGGCAGAACATATTATTACGGGAAAACTGTATTATCGGGGATTTGACGGTGAACGGATTCCTGATGCTGATGCGGTAATTATGCTTTTACCACTGGATCGACCGCCAACATTTCCGATTTCCGGTAATGGTCTTCGTCCTGATGACAACCAACATCTATTAACGGAAGACAGTGTCCAGCAGATTAAAGAAATTGGCGGGGTGTTTCAACGAACAGATGCTGACGGTACATTTTCGATTCATTATGAAACTACAGGACGATATCTTATTTTAATGATTTCCTCTCATGCCAAACGTTCCGACTCTGCACCGGATACCACAACTATCCGTGACTTGAAACGTTTTTTTCGGAATCCGCAAGAACTTCTCGGTGATTATTCTTTTAGCCAGGACGAATACGAACTTGATCAAGGAATCTATGTAATCCGACACATATTCTAACGTCATTGTAACTATTCAGCCGTGTCTTGGTCTTGTTGAAACTCCGCTAAAATAGTCCAAATATTAGTTGCGCTATTCTGCGCCCTGAAGGACAGTGGTTAGTTAATAGTTTATAGTGAATAGT
>JAITBS010000216.1 GCA_031283515.1 Planctomycetaceae bacterium | reverse complement strand
TAAACAATAAACAATAGGGAACTTCTAAAAACTCGTTTTTTTTATTAACCACAGAGGACACAGAGTTCACCGAGAGAATATTTTTAAAAAATTAAATTTTGATTTAAATCCCTAATTTTTACTTTAATAAATTTAATGATATTTTGATTCAAATTAAAATTTTCTCTGCGTTCTCTGTGTTCTCTGTGGTTAAAATTAATTTTTAGAGATTCCCAATAAACAATAAACAATAAACAATACGGCGATAGCCGACTTGCCCCTGTTGACGGACGGAAATGAAGGACTCACTGCGTACAACACCGTAACAAAAACAACCGTTGCGACCGTAGGTTTATTGTATTGTATTATTTAAAACCTTTCGGCGAAAGACCGCCTACCTTTCAGTTGCCTACCTTGTAATTTCCAACTGTAAACAAATTCAAAAATATTCCACTGATAGATTACAAAAATTTATTAGCGGGTGATAATCGGATATTCGTTTTGCCAATCAACAGAGATTCGGGTTTTGCCGTCGTCAATTTGTAAAACACTATTATTCATTCGTATTGCCGGACTTTCAATCATGGGCAATCCGTCAAGAAAACGTTCAACAATACCATTTATTGTTACAACAGGAACCGATTCCGCAAAACCGGTTATCTTTTTATGTTGCCAATGACTCGGAACAGGAATTACCGGAACAAGAGGCAAACCGGAAACATAGTGAATTTCTAATACGGAATTACGCGAATTTGTGTACGTAACCGTAAGTTTTTCCCAATTGATTTCGAGTTTGTTTTTCGGTAATTTTGCACGAAATTCAGAGAAGTTACCAAATTCTTCTTCCGTACCGAGTTCAAACACAAAACCTGTTTGTGCGTGATCTGATTTAACAACAGTAAACTCTTTGAGATGTCCTGACAAATCAGATTGGACATAATAATCTTTGAGTGGTTTAATGCCGATATAAGTTACGCCTTCCCTAAGAAATATCCAACCGTTTTCCTCAACTTGTTCGTCAACCGATTTAGGAAACCGTAACATTCCGCGTTTTATCAAATTCTCTGCGTGTCCGTCGCGCCAAGTCCATTTATTTTGATCAGAAAGACTTTGCCAAGGATCTTTATCTGGAATATTGAACAGTATTATTGCTGTATTTTCATGTTGTGCGGTTTGTTGAAAAGGGCTAACCTGACCATGATCCCATGTGTCTGGAGTCCGGTTTGGATCATCGGCGTCACTGTACCAGAACGGCGAGTAACAGTTAATATAATTGAAACGATCCGCACTGCTCCAATAAATTCCGAAACCAACAGCATCATGGTCTGCGTAATCGCCGCCGGGAACCCAACGAAAATTGCCGGTTCCAATCGCATACGTTTTATCGCGGTAAACTTTTCGTAACATCCAACGCGGAGCACCGGCTCCGTAACCGCCGAACATACAAGTTGATGACCATTGTGTAAACGGTTCTTTATTCGCGGCTAAACGGAAAAAAACTTCATCCGGTTTTGCCTTCGACAATGCCGCATAAATGGCGTAGGATGTTTCATTGTAACCTTTTTCACTTCGCGGTCGAAAATCGGTCAGCCTAACATTATTCGTTGCGGGACCCCAACCCCAGAGTACCCAGTTATAATAACTTGCCGCAGGAAGTTCACTCTCTTCCTGCCCCGGTGAACGGTGATCGGTTTGAACATTCATTCGGGCATGAGGCGCAATAATATCACCGTTAAAAACGTTGAGTGAAAGAATTGACCATTTATAAAGCAGATAAGCTTCCGCCATCGCCTTAACTTCGGGATCGGCTGCATAAATGTACAAAATTTCTATGCTCAAATTGAGTACCGCATCATAAGTTGTTGAAAGATATTCGGCATAACCCATTCGATAAACATTTTTAAGCATTTTCCGAAGACGTTCTTTCATCAGCACTTTGATTTCTTCACTGCTCATTCCATTGCTCCAACCTTGATCGGGACGATGTTGGGCAAAAAGATAAGCACTGACCCACATCATCAAGGCGTGATTTTCTGTTCCATGTCCCATGAACCCTTCGCCGACGGAGTGATTTTTCGTATCGAGGCGTTCAAGATAACTCCATATTTTTTTCCAATTTTCGTACGGAATCTGATCTTTATATTGATACATTGCCAGAGCAATACCAGGCAAGTCGAACATCG
Source organism: Planctomycetaceae bacterium (assembly GCA_031283515.1). Taxonomy (GTDB): domain Bacteria; phylum Planctomycetota; class Planctomycetia; order Pirellulales; family Thermoguttaceae; genus WRKP01. The sequence goes on along the minus strand of JAITBS010000216.1, from coordinate 4,774 downwards.
TTTGTAATTTCGGATCAAGAACATTCGCCAGATAATCCTGAGCGGCTTTGTCTTTGGGATTATTATGTAATCTCGCTAACGCACGCGGAATACCATGTTTACCGCGTTCTTTCAGTTCCACATCCTTGAGCGAAGCCAAAACCGCCGCTTTTCGTCCTTCATAAGTGGAGAAGTCCGGTGTTGATTCCTGCGCCAAGAGAAAAACAGATAATCCAAAAGATAATCCGAAAGAAAAAATAATTGTGTTAAGAGTTTTCATTACATTGTTTGTTAAATTGTTCATAATCAGGTTCCTTGTGTTTTTTTGAAACGACCGCGTATCGCTTGATGTAACAAAACATGGCAAAAAAAACGAAACACGGTTTCATATCGATACAGTTTATTTGAAACAAAATTGAAAGTCAAGAGCCGGTTGTTAAGATTTTTGGTAATTATTTTTTTTGTAATCTATCAGTGGCATTTTTGTTTTTCGATTTTCACCCCGACAGAGGCAGTGGCAAGATGATAGTTGAGAGTGGATAGTTGATAGTGTCGCAAGCGGAATTACTGCCGAAATGGTATTACTCTGCGTGCGAACTATCCACTATCAACTATCCACTACTCGCTTGACCTACGGTTATGAAAATTCCACCCCTTCGGGGTGAAGAACCAAAAATAATAATTCCACTGATATATTACGAATTTTCATTAAACGGTTCAAATAAAACTCCATCGAAATAGTACCTTTATTTTTAATTTTGTTATTTTACAGGAAATGAAAAACGATGCAAGTTCTTTGTCAAGTAGTTTGTGTATTTTTCTATTTCGAGTATTGCGTCATTCCCCAAATGCCGTTCGTTAATAATATAACAAAAGCCGCCGGAAAATACGACTCTCACTATGACAAATTTAGAGAATACCGCCAAAGAGCACTCAATTATCCTAAGAACAATAAAAAAACACACTATATCGTCCGGTTGTCTTCGTGAAAAGCTTTTGAAGAAACACTGCCTACCTCTTGTATTATTCGTGTAAATAGTTTATAAAAATTGCCTTGTTCCAGCCAAAATGCCGGAATAGTGATAAACCTCGCTGTTTTTCAGAAATGTCTGGAGAAAGTATAGACTTCGATGGTCATTTATAATAGAATTTATTCAGCAATTGGTATTCGGTCAAAGGTTTGTAATAAAATCATCCCGAATGATATTATTTTTGTTTCATTATATTTTGGTTTGTTTCCGATATAAATAATTTGTATTTATAAAAATATGCTCAAACTCGGAATTATTGGTGCCGGTCGTCTTGGTTCGTTTCATGCGGACAAAGCCGCCTCACACAAAACGGTTCAACTTGTCGGCGTACTCGACACTTCAGAACCGGCACGCCAAAAACTTGCCGAAAAATATCGTATTCAAGAATATTGTACCGTACAAGAACTGATTCCCAATGTTGATGCTGTTGTTATCGCATCGCCAACGTTATTGCATTATGAACTCGGTGAAATTTGTTTGCGGAATGGTTTACATGTTCTCATGGAAAAACCAATGTGTTCTTCATGGAATCATGCCCAAAAATTAGTAGAAACCGCTCAACAAACCGGTGTTATTTTTCAGATTGGTCATGTCGAAGAATTTAATCCGGCATGGTCGGTTGTTCAGGAAGAGCTTCAGGATGTTAAAAACGGTACTCCCGCAATCATTGACGCTGTGAGAACAAGCGGATACACGTTTCGAAGTACCGATATTGGAACGGTGTTTGATATGATGATTCACGACCTTGACCTCGTCCTGTCATTGATTCCTTCACCGGTTCTTTGGGTCGATGCCGCCGGATTCAACATCCTTAACGGACAACATGAAGATATTGCCGATGCCAGAATTCGGTTTGAAAACGGAACAGTTGCTCATTTTTATTCGTCCAGAGTTGCCTCAAATACTGTTCGTGAAATGTGTATCACCTCAATATCTTGTTCGACAACTATTGATTTTGCCGCACGAACCGTTAAAAAATATCAACCCGATCAATCCGTTTTGCAAGGACTTTTTAATCCCGAACATGTTTCTTCCGATACCACATTAAAACTTGCACCCGATTTTATGAAAGAACATTTCACAACAACAGAAATGACAAGTGATACGGTTCCCATGTTGGCGGCAGTTGATGCGTTGGCAAAGGAAATGGATGATTTTGCGGAGTCGATCCAAACCGGTCGGCAGCCGCGAGTTTCGGGACATCGGGCATTGTCGGCGGTTGCGGTTGCGGAAACAATTGTCGAATCAATCCGCCAAAAAACGCCCATTCCCTTCAATACGCAAAAAATGAAAGGAATCGGTTTGTGATATACTCATCACACTTGACAATGCGGTTTTCGTTTTTTGACAGGATAAACAGATGTTGACGGGATACGGGATAAACAGAATTATCGGGATTTTTAAATAAAAGACACAAAAATTCTGCTATTATAAAGTTGAATTTTAACGTGCAATGAGTATAACAATCTGTTAGGCAATTACCTGAGGTTTGACTTGTACTGGAACCATTGTTGTATGTTCGGCGGTGTGTTGCCGGTGTAATTGTGCCGGTGTTAGTTACAAAAAATTTTAACAACTTGAAAAATGAATCATGGTTAAACAATTGACAAAAAATTTTGGAATTATTGGTTGCGGTATGATTGCCGGTTTTCACGCTAAGGCGATTGAGGCAGCTGGCGGAACGCTTATTGCTTGCTATGATATGGTTCCGCAATCGGCAGACCGTTTGGCGGCTCAATATTCCGGTTGCAAAGCCTATCACGGTTTTAAGGAATTTCTTGCGGATGACCGTATCGATATTGTAACGATTGGAACTCCAAGCGGAGCCCACATTGAACCGGCTCTGGCGGTTGCGGAAGCAGGTAAACACCTCATCGTTGAAAAACCGCTCGAAATCACACTGGAACGTTGTGACCGGATTATTGCGGCTTGCCAAAAATCAAACGTTAAACTCGCCGCTGTTTTTCATAGCCGGTTTCATGATTCCTCACGGAAAATTAAAACAGCGATTGACACCGGACGTTTTGGACGTTTAACACTTGGCGATGCTATTGTCAAATGGTACCGAACACAGGAATATTATGACAGCGGTGCATGGCGGGGGACTTGGGAACTTGACGGCGGCGGGGCATTGATGAATCAGGCAATTCATACCATTGACCTTTTAACCTGGCTTATGGGACCTGTTGTCGAAATCTCCGCTCACACTGCTTTGTTATCCCATGAACGTATTGAAGTTGAAGATGTTGCTGTTGCGACGTTGAAGTTTGCCAACGGAGCTTTAGGAACAATTGTCGGAACCACTGCTTCTTACCCTGGTTATTTGAAACGGGTTGAAATTAGCGGTTCAAAAGGTTCGGCGGTTTTGGAAGAAGAAGATATTGTCAAATGGGATTTTGCTGTTTCCGCACCGGAAGACGCAGAAATTCGTGAGGCAATGACTTACCATCAATCCGGCGGCGGTGGTGCGGCAGACCCATCCGCAATTAACTTCAACGGTCATGCCAAACTTTTTGCCAATATGATTGCCGCCATTGACGGTAAAGAAGAATTGGTTGTTGACGGCAATGAAGGACGCCGAAGTGTAGAAATCATTCTCGGAATTTACAAAGCTGCTGAATCCGGTCAAGTTGTCAAGTTACCGCTTGCCAAAGACCCGGAACTTACCAGAAAAAACAAATAAAAAAAATTAACTTTCAAATACCTTTTCTTGTTCCATTATTATAATTAGCGATGGCTTAATAAACGGAGAGTACGGTTTGTACTTGAAAACGGTTTCGTTATTGGTCAGGTATTATTCCTATTGTTTTTTTAGCCGTCTGTAACTATTCACAACTTTTTATTTCCTGCCCCAATATCATGTATTCGTTAAGTCATTTTTTTGATAAATACTGTAACATGTTACAATGTCATTATTTTGACCAACGTAAATATTATTTGAAAATTAAAATCGTAACATTACCTATCCAATATCCCGCCTTATTTATTCCTACCTGACTAATTATGAAAAAGAAAATACTAATTGTTGACGATGATCGTGAGATTATTGAATCGATTCGGATTGCTTTGGAGGCAGCCGGATATGATGTTGTCGTTTCTTTTGATGGCGATCAGGGTCTGATAATGGTCAATAAAGAAAAACCTGATTTGGTTATTCTTGACATTATGATGCCTAAACGAAGCGGCTTTCTTATTCTCGAAACGCTGCGTCAATCCCATTTCTATCCGATTCGTGTCATTATGATTACGGCAAATGAGGGAGAACGCCATAAGGCTTATGCTGAAAGTTTGGGAATTGACGGTTATATTTGTAAGCCGTTTCCAATTGACGTACTTTTGGAACTTGTTGAGCAAGCCTTGTAGTGTTAGTTGAGAGTTGACCGTAAAAAGTGTCACATGCAGATTACCACCAAAACGGCAATAATTCCGCATACGGCACTACAACTCTCCGCTCTCAATTCACAACTAAAAATCCGGTTATTGTGTACGATTACGAAATACTGGGTTTTCAAGGACGAAATGTATTCCATGTATTTTACAAAATCGGTAATCTATCAGTGGAATTTTTTTTGAATTTGTTTACAGTTGGCAATTACAAGGTAGGCAACTAACAGGTAGGCAACTAACAGGTAGGCGACCTTTCGCCGCAGGGTTTGTTTTTTCATTGCTCATTGGTAATTCCATGAGCAAATTGAAATTCGCTTATTTCGTAAGTCTTTACTATATTTAGAGTTATAAAAGTGTTCCGGGCGTTTTTGTTTTTG
>JAITBS010000214.1 GCA_031283515.1 Planctomycetaceae bacterium | reverse complement strand
TCACAACAATTCCGGTAACTCTTACAACAAACATTCAACTTCCGACCCTTTTATTGTTTATGCAACAAATCATGCTCAAATCGAAAATTCACCGAGCAACATTGACTGGTACGGATTTGGATTACGAAGGAAGTATTACAATCGATCCGATTCTTTTGGAAGCAGCCGATATCTTGCCCAATGAGCAAGTTCACGTTTTGAATCTCAATAACGGCTCCCGAATTATCACCTACGCCATCGAAGGGGAACGCGGTTCCGGAACAATGTCGCTCAATGGTCCCGCTGCACGTGCCGGAATGGTTGGTGATTTGGTGGTGATTTTGACCTACGCCCACCTCGACGAAAAAGAACTCCCCCAACACAAACCAACAATCATTCATGTCAATAAATTTAATCGTATCGATATAGAACATTAAAACAATAAATGACCCACAATAGATTTCAGGGATTCATAACATTTGTATCCTGTGTGTCTTTATAAAAATTACTTTCATCATCATTCAGTAGAATATTTGTAATATATCAGTGGAATATTACCATAAATATTACTATCAGAAGTATTTTTCGTAATAAACACCATGAAAGAATTACCGAAACTCAATAAAGTTGCTGTTGACGACGAACCGGAACCGAAAACAAAAAGAGATATTCTTACTCCGTGTCTTTTTATTCTCGTTGCATTATTTGGGCGTTTCGTTCTCAATTGTTGCGGTATTTCGGTGCCTATTATTTCTTCGTGGAAAAGTTGGTGTGTTGCCGTAATAGTGATATGTGTTATTGCCGATATAATTTTACGTATCGGAAAAAAATGGTACAGTGAGAAAATTAATAAAAAATTAGAAGAGTATGTAGTTCCTGTCTGTTTATCAATTATGACATTTCTAACGTTATAATATTACCTTATTAAAAAAAACGATAAATGACACAATATCTCGAAGCGAAAGCCGGACATATCACACCGGAAATGATTACCGTTGCCGAACAGGAATTTCTGGAACCGGAACTAATCCGAACAGAAATTGCCGCCGGACGACTCGTTATTCCGGCAAATAAAATTCATCTGACCAAAAAACTTCAACCCATCGGTATCGGAACCGCTCTGCGTACAAAAATTAACGCCAATCTCGGTAATTCCGCATTGACCAGCGATTCTCGGTGTGAAATTGCCAAAGTTCAATATGCGATTCAATACGGAGCCGATACGGTGATGGATTTATCAACCGGTTCGGAAATTGATTTGTTACGGCAACGGATTATTGATGAAGTGAGTGTTCCGGTTGGGACGGTTCCCTTGTATCAGGTCTGCGAACAACTCAATGATATTCTCGATATGACTCCACAGAATTTTCTAGACGCCGTCGAACATCAGGCAAAACAAGGTGTTGATTATATGACCATTCACGCCGGATTGTTACAAAAACATCTGCCCTTGACAGAACATCGGCTGGCAGGAATTGTTTCACGCGGCGGAAGTCTCACCGCCAAATGGATGGTTGCCCATAAACGTGAAAATCCCTTTTATGAACATTTTGATGATCTTTGTAACATCATGAAGGAATACGATGTTTGTTGGAGTATCGGCGATGGTTTGCGTCCGGGTTGTTTGCACGATGCATCCGACGCCGCTCAATTCGGTGAACTCGAAGTCATGGGAAAACTTGCTGTTCGAGCGTGGGAAATCGGTTGTCAGGTCATGATCGAAGGTCCCGGTCATGTCCCGCTTGACCAAATTGAAATGAATATCAAACGGCAAATTGAAGTGTGTTCCGGTGCACCGTTTTATGTTCTCGGTCCTGTTGTTTGCGATATTGCCCCCGGTTACGATCACATCACCAGTGCTATCGGTGCAACACTTGCCGCGTTTCACGGTGCAGCAATGCTTTGCTACGTAACACCAAAAGAACATCTCGGTTTGCCCAATATGGAAGATGTTCGGCAAGGAGTGATAGCGTACAAAATCGCCGCACACGCCGCCGATGTCGCCCGACAACGACCACACACCAGAGATCGTGACGACGCCATGTCCCACGCCCGATTCGCATTCGATTGGGAAGAACAATTCCGTCTCTCTCTTGACCCTGAACGGGCAAAAGAGTATTATAACGAATCCCGAAAAAGTGTTGCCCGAAACAATAACACCTGTCCAAATCCAAACAACAAAACCAATGAAACCGAACATTATTGCACCATGTGCGGTCCTAAATTCTGCGCCATGAAAACAACACAAGAACTCAGATTACTACAACAAAAAAAATAAAGTAACAGTCTATTTTCATCAACAAAATCTGTTGAGAACACAAATATTTGTAGATTTTTAGTCCGCAGATTACGCAGATTTTTGGAGATAATTTTTTAAGAATTACGAAACAGAAAAAATCATAAAACAGGCGAAAAGAGAACCTATTAAAGAGATAATTTTATTCCATTTCGATAAACTTTTTAAAATAATCTGTGAAAATCTGCGTAATCTGCGGACTATTTAAAAAATATTCGAACCGTTAATAAAAGAGACAGTTACATAATGTACATTATGTACATTATAAATTGTTCTTTTGGATTTTTTATGAAATACGTAACTTGATTTTCCTTTTTTGAATTTCCCCGATGGCAGAAAAACAACCTATACCCACGAGTTCGAGTCCGCCCAACACTCCGTCGAAAACACGTAATCTTGGAGATGTGTTACAGGAATTTGGGCAGCATTGCCGTTTAATGCAGGAAGAACTCGGCAAGATCATTGTCGGTCAAACGCCGGTGATTCAACAAATTTTTGCAGCGATTTTCACACGAGGACATTGTCTTTTGGAAGGCGTCCCCGGTTTGGCGAAGACGTTAATGGTGAGTACGATTTCGCAAATTCTTGATATTGAGTTTAAACGGATTCAGTTTACGCCGGATTTAATGCCTTCCGATATCACCGGCACAACCGTTCTTGACGAAGATGAAAACGGACGCCGGAATTTTCGTTTCGTTGAAGGACCGGTTTTTACGAACATTTTACTGGCGGACGAAATCAACCGTACTCCGCCGAAAACACAAGCCGCGTTGTTGCAGGCGATGCAAGAGCGTGAAGTAACTGCCGGTCAGACCACCTATCAATTGCCCGAACCTTTTTTCACTATCGCAACACAAAACCCGATAGAACAAGAAGGAACTTATCCCTTGCCGGAAGCACAACTTGACCGATTTATGTTCAATATTAAGATTGATTATCCGTCGCTTGCCGAAGAAGAGAAAATTTTAGCAACAACAACTCGTAATGAACGTGCGGAAATTCGTAAAATTTTGAGCGGTAAAGTGATTGTGAATCTTCAGAAGCTGGTTAATAGTGTTGCGGTAAGTCAGTACATAATTCAATATGTTGCCCGTCTTGTTCGGGCGACACGTCCGCGTGACGAATCGGCACCGAAGTTTATCAAGGATTTAGTGGATTGGGGAGCAGGACCAAGAGCAGGGCAATATTTGATTCACGGCGGGAAGGCTCTTGCGGCAATGGAAGGACGGTTTTCGGTGGCGATTGATGATATTCGGGCTTGTGCAGTTCCAGTGTTACGGCATCGAATCAGTACCAACTTTCAGGCTCAAGCCGAAGGAATGACCAACGAAGATTTAATCGAACGCCTTGTTAAAGAATTACCAACTCCGCCCATCGAAAAATTTGAAAAAAACGCCGTAACGTAATAAATCAAAAAGAATAACGTAACTGTCTATTTTATCATCGTCCGCAAATGACACCGATTTTCGCAGATTATTTTAAAAGTTTATTGAAATGAAACAAAATTGTCTTTTTAATAGGTTCCCTTTCTTTTTTGTCTGTTTCATTATTCACTTGTTTCTTATTTCAAAAAACTAATCTGCGGAACTCTGCGTCATCTGCGGACTAAAAATAGACCGTTATCCGGTGATTCTGTTACGTTCAATCCCGTTGGTTTAATTCGGCGTAGTCAATCCAAACGGAAGGTAATGGTTCATATTGTTTGGCTTCTTCCTCTGTTTTCGGCGGTTCGAGCGGTCTGACCACACGGAAACCAACATAAGCCGCATCTGTTACCCACCAGATACTTTGTGGAAATTGCGGGTCTTGTTGTTTCCAAGTTGTTTCTGAATACAGCCGCCGTGCGGAACGAAGGTTAGCAACTTCGTCGTCTTCACAGTTTCCGCCGCGGGCAACCTGACCGAAACCATCTCCTTTGGCAAGTTTAACCGGAACACCATAGGAATTGGGTTTCCGGTTAGTGTACGTTTTTACGTCATACTGCTCGAGAACCCATTCGGACAAATTACCGTGCATATCGTAAAGTCCCCACGCATTCGGTTTTTTGGTCATGATCTTTTGGGAAGAACCGTCGCTGTTATCGAAAAACCATGCGTAATCATCAAGTTTACTTTCGTCATTACCAAAAGAATAAGCGGTTGTTGAACCTGCTCGGCAAGCGTATTCCCATTCTGCCTCTGTCGGCAACCGATAATAACGTCCGGTAATCATGGTCAACCACCGGCAATAAAGTTGTGCAGCATATATTGTCATCCCACTCGCAGGATAACCAATTTTTCCGGCGTTATCGTGACTGATGGAACTAATATCATACGGAGGAGTTGGGGAGGCAAGAGCATCCGCTAATTTTTCCCGTTCTGTAAGATTGGACTTTTCTTTTCGGCTGTCACGCAAAATTTTAAGGGCAAACTGTTCAAATTCTTTCCAGGTTGTTTCGTGTTCTGCAATCCAAAAAGGTTTGAGTTCGACTTCGTGCTGTGGACTCTCGTCATCGCGGCGTCCTTTTTCATTTTCAGGACTACCCATCAGAAATTTTCCGCCTTTAACGGGAATCATTTTAAACGTCTGATCTGAACCAATAATTTTTTCAGAATACAGTTTCATTTCGGGTTCTGTTTGGGCATTGGCATTCTCAAGCGGAACCGGATTTTTCAGAAATTCCAAAGACGATTTGAAAAACGGATTTTTAAGATTTTCGCGTTTTCGTGCGGAGATTTCCTGAGTTGTTTGGGGTTCGGCAATTGCTGAAACAGGAACAGGAACAAACGATGTTTCTATTGCCGAAGTTTCAGGTATTTCCTGAGAAGTTGTTCCTGGCGGAACTGGAGATGTGGGTAACGGCGGTGGTGAAGGTTTGGATGATTCACGGCATTCGCTACCGGAACCAATGATAAGCCAAACAGTCAGTAAGGCAACAATTGATATTCTTTTCATTCAATAATCCTCGTAATAATTAGGAGTAAAGAAAAAACTTAAAGAGCGAAAATATTAACAACTTCCAAAACATATCAGAAAAATGTCAACTTCGCACAAAACAATACACAGAAGGACTATTTTACAAAACTGTCGAAAAATTAAAAGAAGTTGAAGAAAATTTTTTCAAACTCCTTTCGTTTGTTTTTGTGTTTTCGTGTCGTTCGTAGTCTCAAAAAATAATTTGCGAAAATCTGCGTCATCTGCGGACTATTTAAAAATATTCGTAATCTATCAGTGGCATTTTTGTTTTTCGATTTTCACCCCGACAGGGGTGTGATTTTCATAACCGCAGGTCCTCGACCTGCGGACTCGTGTCGATAACAAACCTCTGTCTGAAAGACAGAATTTTAATAATCCTTGTTTGTACGATTCGGATCGTTTCGTTTCGCCTTTCAGGCGATGTTGAGGCGAGGTATTTACCGTAGGTCGCGCTTCGCTTGACCTACGGTTATGAAAATTCCACCCCTTCGGGGTGAAGAATCAAAAATAAT
>JAITBS010000151.1 GCA_031283515.1 Planctomycetaceae bacterium | reverse complement strand
ACGTGAAATATGAGTGGGTCTGGGAACTAAAATATTGCAAAACAAATTCGACGCAAAAACAAATCGCCCAAGCAACGCAAGACGGACTCGAACAATTGAATCAATACATCGCCTCACATCGTCTAAAAAATCGCCCTAACTTAAAATCCGCCCTGCTAGTTTTTATCGGAAAGAATAAATACAAAATTGTAATTCAGAAGTAGAGAATTTTTTAACCGTTCACGTTTTTTAAATTATGAATTTAAAAACCGTGAACGGTTACGATTTTCACTAATTTTTGTACTATTGATCAAGTTATTTTCGCTCGCTGACTAATTCCGGTGTAAGGATAAATATTTCTTTCTTTCAATTTGGCAATTACAAGGTAGGCGACCTTTCGCCGAAAGGTTTTTGAACAATACAATAAACCTACGGTCGCAACGGTTGGGGTTTTGTTATGGTGTTGTACACGGTTGGTTTTTCATTTCCGTCCGTCAACAGGGGCAAGCCGGCGAGTAAGCGAAGTAGATAACCTTCACTAAAGGCGTATCTACTTCGCATCCGCTGTCAATATTTTATTACGATTATTTTTTCTTCTGTTTTTTTAGAACTTCGTTGAGCAGTTCCGGTCGGTCAGTTGTAATACTTTCCACACCCCAATCGAGGAGTGTTTCCATTTGTTTCGTATCATTAACCGTCCAACACCAAACATGAATTCCGGCATCTTTGAGCTTCTTCACTAATTTTTCGGAAAGAATAGAGTGTGCAAGATCAAGAATAACGGTATCAAGTTCTTTAGAGTAACGAATCAGTGTTTCAAATAACCGGTCAGTGTTTTCTTCGGCAGTTCCTTTATCTTTCAGGTTTTCGCTGTAAAGAAAAGCAACACAGATATTCGGCTCCAACTGACGGATTTTTTTAACAACATTTGTAGAAAACGCAATGATTGCTGTTTCGTTAATCATATCGTGTTTACGAATAACATCTAGTACCGGTTGTTCGATTCCGTCCATTTTGATTTCGATAACCGGATGACAGGATGTTCCTTTCAACAGAGCAAGGTATTCATCCAGAGTCGGAACTTTTTCGTTCTGAAATTGTTTACCTTTCCACTTACCGGCGTCGAGTTTTTGAATATCTTCAAAATTTAATTTGGTAATATCCTGATCATTACCGCCCATTGTTCGTTTGGATGAACGGTCGTGTGACAGAACAAGAACACCGTCCGCAGTGGAATAAACATCACATTCTGCGCCATTGGCTCCGGCTGAAATAGCAATACGGTAGGCAAGAAGTGTATTTTCCGGTGCAAGAAAGGAGGCTCCGCGATGAGCAATATTCGTCCAATATTGAACCGGCATAGCGGAAACCGTTTGATTGGATGTTTGACCGAATACTATTGAACTAAATAATGTAATCAATAGAACGGATAATCCGGTTTTCAGTGAGAGTTGTAAATACATAAATTTTCTCCTTAATGTTGGTTGAAGGAAATACTGGAAATAATGAAAATGGTTTTGATCAGAAGAATGGATACTTCGGGTTGTCCGATTTTAATGTTTCAATTTCGTAATGTTTCAATAGTGTTTTTTATTTTGTGATAAACCTAATGATACTTTTCCTACGCCCTGAAAGAGCAACATAATTTTTCGATTCACAAAAAACGATACTGACCTTTCAAGACGCAGGCAATTTTAACTGCAAACAAAAATTCCGCTGAAATATTTACGAAATTTCCTTAACAATTTTACATAATAATATAATATCCTTCGCCGTGCAAGGGGCAATGCGTAACTGCCCGCTGCAACGCGGCGGTTAATTGTTATTAAAATTGAAGGACGTGTTACTATAATCCTTTGCTTTCGCCGCCGTTTTTCGAGCCTAACGCTCCCCAGACTCCGTAAACAGAGGGACCGTCAGCTCCTTGAATATTCGAGACGGTACCGGCATCAATTGTTTCGGAAATAAAGGTTGCGGAACCGTCCAGAAATACTGCGTTGACTCCGCCGCTGTGATAACTGGTCGGCGTGGAAATACCCCAACCATAAGCCAATGAGCGGAAACAACTCGGACTATTCGGAGGTAAAACTGTTGTGAAACCGGCATGGCTGCGACCATCAAACATAAATCCCACTTCAGCATTACCTGTTACAACCCCGGAAGGTAAAGGATTTTTATAATATTTCCCATCTTTGGACGACGAACAAAGACTCGGATTCATTAAGTCATCATCAACCGCAATAGTGACAACTCCGCCCCGAATTGTTGTTGCATTATTTCTCGGTGTTATTGCCGCCTCAGAAAATGCCAGCGTATTGCTTGTTCCATCCGTTACAATACTCAACTTAAACCAAATACCGTTACCAAAGGGACCGCGAATGATTCCAAGACTGGCACCTGTTCTTGCAAAATTATTGTTTCCGCTAGTCCGAAGCCAGTCACCGCGATTATAAATGTAACTGCGCATGGCATTTTTTGACGTACTGGTATCGGATAAATCCGTAGTAAGATTTCCACTTGTTTGGTAAAAAAAGTTAATCGAACCATCAGAAGGACACTTCATTGTATCTATCTGAGTGCTGAGAA
>JAITBS010000090.1 GCA_031283515.1 Planctomycetaceae bacterium | reverse complement strand
ATTATATGTCAATAGACTTTGAATATTTTTACATGCCTACATCTTTTTGAAGAAAATTTGACCTATCTACTGCAAGCTTAAAGATTTACGTTAAAAAATTAACCAATTTTATTAGGAACTTCGGTTTAAACAATAAACAATACGGCGTACTCGCCGACTTGACCCTGTTGACGGACGGAAATGAAAAAACAACTGTGTACAACACAATTACAAAACCAATCGTTACGACCTATCACCATTGGAATTCGCTACCACGATGGGAATTGTTCAACATAAATTGTTGCAATATTAAAATAATGAATGCAAAAAGTATATTTCGGTCGCATTTTTCATTTTTTTTCTTCACCCCGAAAGAGTGTGAAGAAGAAAATTTTCACCGAATTGTTACAAAATAAAATCACGGCTGAATAGATACAATTTTTTAGAAAAAATTCTAAAAAGAGTTGACTACCGATTTTGTTTGGGATAAAATCCGTCAGAATATACTTTACGTTTCACTGTCATAACTGTAATATGGTAAAAAATTTCAAATTCGACATTTAAACTTTAAAAGGAATTTATCATGAAAAATTCAGCATTTACGCTCGTTGAACTCTTAGTGGTAATTGCCATTATCGCTCTGTTGATCGGTTTACTTCTTCCTGCCGTACAGATGGTTCGGGAATCGGCTCGAAGGGCAGAATGTACCAATAAACTAAAACAAATAGCACTTGCAACATTAAACTACCACGATACTCTTTTGGCGTTTCCATCGGGTTGCCAATATAATTTTCGCGGAAGAATTTCTTTGTCCACAAGTACTGGTTGGGAAACCGGTATGCGAATTAGCGGTTTCATTGCTCTTTTGCCGTTTTGTGAAATGAGCGGACTTTATAATAAGATTGTTGAGAATGAATACGTGTATCGTTGGAATAATAATTTTCCGACCAATGCCGGAACTATTCTGAAAATCACGTCTTCCAGAAACTCAATAGGAAGTAATCTGAATAATGAAGAAAATCCGCCAATTACACAACTCGGTTTTTTACATTGTCCTTCTGATCCTTTTACAAGGTATCTTTCTCCGGCTTCTAATTGGGATACAGGACGTACCAGTTACCGATTTTGTTACGGTGACCATCCCGTATTTGGAACAGTATCCTTTAGTTACGGAACCTATACTCAATGTGATGAATCAAGAGGAGCATTTGGATTCAACAAATGGTTTGATTTGAAAAGAATCAAAGATGGTTCCAGCCAAACCGTATTCTTTAGTGAACGGGTAATTGCTTCTGAGAATGTAGAACGGGATGTACGAGCGGCTCATGTTCCGATAGGAGGAACTGAAACATATATTGGAACACATCCCAACGGACATTATCAGATACAATTTATTCTCCCGCCTGATTCACTCAAGGGAAAAATGTACACTACCGATCAATATGGTCGTGGTGGTTGCCGTTGGGGTGACGGTGAGCCTTCTTATACTGGATTTTGTACTATTATCAGACCTAATGCTCCATCTCCAACAGCGACATGGGGAGCTTCGCCGCCTCAATATACCGGCGGTAGTGCCAACCATCGGTCTTTTCCTGCGGTTTCCAGTTACCATTCTGGAGGAGCATTGGCGGTTTTTGCCGATGCAAGAGTGCAGATGATAGCAGAAACTATTGATTGCGGTACAACTGCGTACACAACAGGAACCTATACGTTTTTGAAAACCGGTACATCTGCTTTTGGTGTTTGGGGAGCTTTAGGAACACGGGATGGCGGCGAAGTAATGGAAGTTCCATAAAAAATTTATTTTTAGAAAGATTATTGTATGTCAAAAATATCATTCTTTTTCAGAAAACAAGATCAGTTATACCGGAAAGCGTTCACGCTTGTAGAATTACTTGTTGTCATTGCGATTATCGGTGCCTTAATTGGTTTACTTATTCCTGCAGTTCAGGCGGTTCGGGAATCGGCAAGAAAAATGCAATGTTCCAACAAAATTAAGCAGTTAGCATTGGCATCGCATAACTATCACACAACACATAATGCCTTTCCGGCAGGGTGTTTTTACAACTTTAAGGCTTATAGTCTTCCAGAGACGGGGAGTTCTGTTGGTACTCGATTGAGTGGATTTATTGTTCTTCTTCCGTTTTGTGAACAAACGGTACTTTATGATAAAATTGTTGCAAATAATTTTATTTATCGCTGGAATGGACTTAACCCATCTATTGGTGGAACGCTGCCTCCGGGTATTGAAGATTACAATACTGCTGGTCCAGCCAATCCTCCAATTGCCCGACTTCCATTTTTGTTTTGCCCATCAGATTCTTCTGCTCCAAACAGTACTAATACAGAAACAGGGCGAACTAATTATCGAATCGGATACGGAGATATTCCGGTATATGGACATATTTATCCGCCTTTTTATTCCGTATGCCGTGAGGTTCGGGGGATTTTCGGATTCAATTATTGGTTTGGAATGAAAGCCGTTATTGACGGAACAAGTAATACAATTGCTTTTAGTGAACGTGTAATTTCCCCTATATCACAAGATACAGATGTTCGTTCTGCACACTTCGATTATCCAATAGGAACTTATAATTCTACAACACGGGCATTTACTTCTGCGGCAACGACTATCCCAGCTTATAGCGGTAAAACTTATAATACACCTCAAAGAGGATTAGGCGGAACAAACTGGGGTGATGGAGAGCCAAACTACACAGGCTTTTGTACCGCATTTAAACCGAATGCGCCTTGCGCTGGCGGTTGGTGGTATCTTCCTACTTCTCCAATTTTTGGAGGAGGTATCGATAATAATCGAACATTCATTACCGCATCAAGTTTCCATAATGGTGGCATTTTGGTAGGATTTGCTGATGGTTCTGTTCGATTTATTTCCGACTCAATCGACAATGGTACAACCGATCCTACCGGAGCAGTTACCTATTCGATTAAAGGTCCCTCATTGTTTGGTGTTTGGGGAGCAATGGGAAGCCGTGATGGTGGAGATTCTGTAACAATGCCATAAACATTATTACTCCACTTTTCATTTCATTCCCCTGATGCATTTTGAACAAGATGTTTTAAAATGTTTATGGATCGAAAATTGAAATTTTGTGATTATCTTCCTGTTGGTGAAGAAGAGTTGGATTGGGGGCTTTACGTAACGGCGTTGGGTTTTAACCGTGTTTTGCCGGCAGAACCTTTTCCTTCACCCAAACATCCGGTAACCTATCAGTTCGATCCGGAAAAAGGACGCTATTTACCGGAATATCAATTACTCTTTCTCACTCACGGAAACGGAACTTTTTCGTCCGAAAAAACCGGTCGCCAAACCTTGTCGGAAGGCAATGTTCTGATTCTTTTTCCCGACATCTGGCACACTTACCATCCCAATCCAGTAACCGGTTGGGAAGACTATTGGATTGGTTTTAACGGCAGTTATGCTTATGAATTGTGTTGCCGTAATGTCCTGACACACGAAAAACCATTGTTCCGACCCAAACGGACACAAGATTTACGAAATGCTTTTGAGCGTTTGCTGGCACTGGTTCAGTCGAAACCAACCCAAAATTCCATGCAATACAGCGCGATTACATTGGAGATTCTCGCCCTAACTATTGAAAAAGAACCGGAAATCAAAGAAGAATTTCAAGGCAAAATGGGAATTGTTGAAGAAGCTGTCCGGCTTATTTGGGGATGGAGTTATCGGGCAATTTGTGTCGAAGATATTGCCAAAAATGTCGGAGTCAACCGAAGAACACTGGAACGATATTTTCGGGAAGTACGAAACCGTTCTATTTTAGACGAAATTATCTATTGTCGTTTAACCCGTGCCAGACGATTATTGGAAAACACTCGTATTCCTATTGGTCGAATTGCATTGATGGCGGGTTTCACCTCAACTCAACAGCTGCGTCATAATTTTCGTCAGTTCCTGAAAAAAAAACCTGAACAATTTCGTTCAACATACCAGAAATATTAGAATTTATATTAGTAGTTGACATTTGTATTGTATGCAATTTATCTTTATCGATTTTTTTAAGCAATCACTAATTCCGCCATAAAGTCAATATTATAAATACAAAACTAAGTAAAAAAACAAACAAATATGAAGACGATTCATCAACAAATAACGACCAATTTAAGACAAAGTAAATGGGTTTGTGAGTGAAATAATCCGCATTTGCTGAAAAATCTATTGAACCGAATCGATCAATATAATCAGAGGAATCGGTAAAATCGGTGATACGTAAACATCCGGCAAAAAACGAAATCAGGAAATTCACATGGGTTTTTCAAACACATAAGTACGATAGATAAAAACAATAATAATTCGTTAGGAACGGTTCTTTATTCCGGTAAATTTGAGTTATTGAGAAGGAGCGAAATAATGGCAATTTCATCAGCAACAATCACACGTAATTCGGTTGTTTCCGGTTTGAGCAACACAAATTACTGTTCGGTTTGTGGTAGGGCAACATCTGTAACTTCCAATATTTATGCAAGTTATGGAGGTCGGGTTGGTAGCGATTCTTATGTTTGTGAAACATGCGGCAAGACATTGACCTCGCAAAAAAATTCCATTGGTCAATCAACTTATACCGCGTCCGGTGTAACATCATCGGGTTATTGTCCGCAATGTAACGCTTCGTCTAACCAAACAACTGCTTGGGCAGGGAAAGTCGCTACAACATCATCAACATCATTTACGTCCGCATCCGCAAAATCAAGCGGAATAACTTACAGCGGACCAAATTGGACACGATAAAAATATAAAATCGGTTTGGGAATCCGTATGAGTAACGATTTTGTTTTGAACAAAATAAGAGTTTCTCTGAATAATTGATTCCCAAACGATGTTTAAGGATGATGTTTAAAATAAATCTTGGTAAAGGATTTTGAGAATATTTTATGGTAGATTTTCTTCTTTTTGCGTTGGCGTCGGTTGGGATGACGCTCATTTTGGTTCGCGGGACATTGTTTCAATCTTTTCGCAATTTTCTGGCGAACAGAGCGGAACAAATTCGGTTACACCGTGAGCAAAAGGGATATTCTTCAGGTTTTACACTAACAGAGTTTTTATTGGGACTTATTTCGTGTGCCCAATGCACAGGTTTTTGGTGTGGGCTATTTTGCGGAATTTTCTTTATAACTTCCGATACATGCTGGATTTGGTTGACAAGTATCAACAATCGTTATCTTTTCAATCGGATTTTAATGTTATTCTGTTGCGGTGTGGCGGGGAGTTTTTTGTCTGTGGTTGGGGACATTTTTATTGAATGGTTATTCTTTTCAAAAATGTTACTCATGCGTCGGTTCGAAGACGAAGAACGACAACGGACAATGTTGTCTGCTTCTTCCGACACCAACGAAACGGAAACATAATTTTCTATCTTGCTTTCTTTGAATCCGAAATGTCATTTCGGGGACTTGCCAAAAGACCGGAAACCGGTAAAATAAAAAATTGTTTTGACTGCTTGTTTTTCGAGCGGAATGATTCGGAGGATATGCGAATGGTGAGCGGGCTGACTCGAAATCAGTTGCCGGGCAACCGGTTGAGGGTTCGAATCCCTTGTCCTCCGCTAAACTTCAATTTGTTTCTGATAAAACGTTCCGGTAATTGTCTCTTTTTATCAACAGAGTCCGCAGAAATTCACAGAGATTTCGTCTGCAGATTACGCCGATGTTCGCAGAAAAAAATCGGCGTCATCGGCAGACTATCCGAACTAAGTATCCGAACTGTTACTAAAATAGACGGTTATTTCCGGCTGTCATTCCGTTGTTTTTTTTTGTAACAGTTCACTCTGCCGTTGGAAACGCGGAAATACGTAAACGAGCGGCTCCCATTGGGATTAACTCAATTTCTTCAAGCGGTTCATTTGTTTTAACCGGACTCTGCGGAACCGGTGCACATAAACCGTATTGGTCAACTTTCCAATCAGGAATTTTACGCCCTTTCAGTTTGATCGAAATCGGTACGGATTCCGGCGTCCAAGGATAATCATCTTTCGACCAAGGTGTTTCAATAACATCACCGGATAATACACAATGACCGTTGAAATCGAAAGATGATATTGTTTCAAAAATAGTTCTGTCTAACCCGTAATTCCATGCGGAATCAGGAAAAATTTCATACGAAAGCCATTGCGATTCGTCTGCTCCTTCTTGCCAGCCGGAATCATGCAATGCGGTTTCACGACTGCTCATTTGATGATAACGCTCTTTAATTTTCAGTGAAAATGTCAACGCTCCATAATTAATACTCACACAATTTTTGTTCTGCTGCCATTTTTGTACGGAAAGATGCTGCGTCAGTTGCAAGGTAATCGTATCGCCATTTTGCCATTCTCGGTCGATATGGAGATACTGATATTTCTTGTGCGTTTTTGTTTTTTCCGAATCAGAAAGAGTATCTGCCGTTATCTTGTCATCATTGATAAACACAGTGACCCGTTCACCATCCAAACGTTGAATCTCCGTCCAACCCGGTATGCGAAAATAAAGCGGGAATTTAAGTTTTTTGGGAGTGTTGATGGTGAAACGAATATTATTATCAAACGGGTAATGTGTTTCTTCTTTAATAGAGACTTCAGTTCCGTCTGCGACTTTTGCGGTAACAGTACAAGCGTTGTACAGAATTGCGGCGAGTCCTCTGTCAGGAGTTGCCATCCAGAGATTTTCCACGTAATAGGGCCAACCGTGTGCGTGGTTATGTTGACAACACCGGCTGCTAAACGGGTTCATCATCATAAATGGTCCTGCATTTTGAATACCCGGACTATGATTTTTGCTGTCGGAAATAACTTGATTGGGACTGGTGATATACCGTAACGATTTGAAGTCGGGCATAAACGCTGCCGGATAAGTGTTGAACGCCACGTCTTCGCAATTATCTGCCCACGACGAATCGCCGGTAATTCGTACAAGTATCATATCGCTTGACATTTGTTCGACCATACCGCATGTTTCAACTCCTTGACGCGGATCGATGTAACCCGGACGTGAATTTTCGTCACCGCCCCACATTCCGCCGGGAACTTGACCGTAACACGCTCGAATCAGCCAAAAATTATTATAAGTTGCTTGTTGATGCCAATCTTGATTTGAGTACATCCACCAAGTTGCCGGTTCGCGGAAACACTGTGCAATATTGACGTTATGCCAGTTTGGAAGCGATGATTCCTGCATCCAATTTGCCGTATTGCGGTGAATTTTTTCTGCAACATCAAGCAAAAACTTATCGCCGGTGTGATTGTAAAGCCAAAAACAACTGAAAAGCATATCACCGCCGCGACTATTTTCCCAGTATGTTTTCAGAAATTTTGTATCGGGATAAGTTTGTACCCAACGAAAATACCGTGTCATAAAATCAAGAATTTTCGTATCGCCGGAATATTCGTAATACGATTGCATGATGAACAAAACGAGCATATTGGGCCACAAATCCATTCCTTTTTCCGTTTCAGGATTACCGGGTCCGAAAAAACCGTTGGGATGTTGACTTTTCAGAATTGCGCCGATCCAAGTTTTTGTTTCGGCAATAATTTTCGGATCATCGAGCAGATATCCGAGATTACCGTAACCTTTAAGCCAATAGGGAACTTCTTCCCAACCGTGATTACCGCCTTCACCGAGCCAGGCATTCCCTTTTTTGTCGAGCCATTTACTGATTTCGCCGAGATGACCGGTTAAACCGTTACGTTGAAGTTCGAGATAACGTCCGATCCAACCTTCTGCTTTAATTGCCTTAACCGGTAATTTCAAAAACGGCGATGGTTGCAGCGGTGCACGATTACCAACATAAAGCGGTTCTCCATCCAAAGCAACAGGACGCGCAACGTAATTGATTTCGTCAGCAATTATTTGAGTTTCAAAAATGCGGAGATGCGAACATAACAATAAAATTGTCAACATCCCAAAGAATATCAATACGATTTTTTTCATTACAAATTTTCTCATTATGTTTGACCTTTTCGTAAAAAAATTATTGGTGATATGATCACACGAACAGAATAAAATACATTTTAGCAGTATATTTTAGAAATTTTTATTGGACAATCAAGCCGGAACATCTATTTAATTTATAAGTCCGCAGATTACGCAGATAAACGCAGATATAAAATCTGTAAATTACACAGAAATTTGCGAAAATCTGTGTAATTTGCGGGTTCATTATTTATATTTCTAAATGGTTACTCTTTTTGTAATATATCAGTGGAATTTTTCTTTTTTTCTTTTCCTCTTCGTCCTGAAAGGGCAGTGGTTAGTTGAGAGTTGAGAGTTGAGAGTTGAGAGTCGAGAGTGTCGCAAGCGGAAGTATTACCGTTTTGATATTACTCCGCGTGCGAACTCTCCACTATCAACTATATTTTGCCCTTTCAGGGCGAAATTGTTAGTGGTGATTTTAACCCTACCCGTTGGGTAGGGCTGGCTTGTGTTGTCCTTTCAGGACGGAAGAATGTCGCAAGCGGACTAACAATCTGCGAACATCAGCGTAATCAGCGGACTAACAATCAGAGAACATCAGCGTGCTCAGCGGACTAAAAATTTTATGATTAACCCAAATGTTAATAAATTGTTTTTAAGACCTGTTGCTTTTTAGTGCCTCATTGTTTATCATAGTGGTTATTAGTTAGTTGTGAGGCGTGCAATCGTTTATTTTATGAAAATTTCAATTTAATTTTAATATTATGTCGTCTTTAGCTGTTCGTGTTGAATTTATTAATCCGTTTATTATTGCCGTGACTAAAACATTGGAAACAATGGTAGGGTGTAAGGTAACACGGGAAGCCCCTCAATTAAAAAAGAACCCGCAAACACTCTTTCCCATTAGCGGTATCATTGGTCTTTCAGGGGTAGTTGCGGGAACAGTGGTTCTCACCATGTCGAAAGAACTGGCTCTCAAAAGTGCTTCCGCAATGCTTATGGAAGAATGTAAAGAATTAAATGCCGATGTGTTCGATGCCGTAGGAGAATTAACAAACGTGATCGCCGGTAATGCCAAAGCTCAACTCGAAGAATATAAACTCAGTCTGAGTTTACCAAACGTCATTAACGGTGAAGCCACCGAGTTGCGGTTCCCGGAGAGTTGCCAACCAATTACTATTCCTTTTCAAACCGATTTTGGTCCAATGGCTGTCGAAATCGGGTTCACCGCTCCAAGAGGATAACAATTGTAAACCACTCTGTTTAATTGCCTTCGAATCGTCTTCAGAAAAGTTAGTGAAATTTTTGTGTCGGCGATGCCTGAAACGTTACAACCCTTATATTTTCTACTTGTCCGATGAAGAACATTCGTAATATTATTATGTTCTGTCTTTTGGCATTTTTTTTCGCCTGGTATGGATTCTCTTGGGTTTATGAAACGCTTTACCGTGAACCGCGGCAACGGCTTGGCAATGAAATTGATAAGTTGAAAAAAGAAATTGAGTATGGAAAAAAAAATACGGAATTAATGTCTCAGGCAGTTGGTCAGAATCAGATTTATTATTTTCGTTCCTTGCCGCGTATTCCCAATGAGGCAGTACCGCGTTATTCACTTTGGCTATTAGAGTTACTGAAATATTGTGCTGTTGAGCAAGGCGAAGTCAACAACAATAATCCAACACGAACAATGTTTGGATTGAATTATCGTTTTACAATTCGGGGAGTTTGTTCTTTTGACCAATTGAGTCGATTTCTTTTTGAATTTTATTATGCTCCGTTTTTGCATCGTATTACGGCAATATCGATTGTTCCGGTTGAGGGCAATGAAGAACGGATTACTTGTTCATTGACGGTTGATGTTCTGGCGTTGCGTCCGCCGAATCCTCAAGCGATTTATCCTTCGAAAGATCAATTACCAACCGGTTATATTCCGCGACTCAAATCAAACGATTTAACAATTTATCAGGTTATCGCGAACCGAAATTTGTTACAGGCGGCTAAGGGCGGAGTTGACCGTGCTGATTATACCTATCTGACCGCAATCAACTCAATTGATGAGCAACCGGAAATCTGGCTCACTGTTCGAACGGAAGATTCAATTATTAAGGCAAAACAAGGTGATATGATTCGTATTGGTTCTTTTCGGGCGGAAGTTGTTGAGATTTTTGAACAGGATGTCGTGTTTGAGAGTGAAGGAATGCGTTGGCTTGTTGCCCTTGGGGATTGCCTAAATCAAGCGTTTTCTCTGCCGCCGGAAGTTTTTTGGAACGTAAAATAATTAAAGTGCAATAAATCAAAATCTCAAGAATCTTTTTCTCTTAGAGAACACCGTGTGTTCTCAAAGTAATTGTCTATTGTATTTTATCTATTTTTTTGTTACTGAAATGCCTTTTGCATTCTGTGTAGAAAATAAGGGTACGGCGATTGGAGATGCAGTGAAAAAGGAACTTGCACTTGAAGAGCTTCAATCAGAAAACAATCAAATTGATAAAGAAGACACACTAAGAATCAACAATGCTATCAATAACATGAAAGCACCTTTTCCCCAATGACCAGTACTATTTATTTTTACAAATTAAATTCAATTTTTAATTAAGTAATAATATGAACAAAATTTTACAATTTCTAAATATTACAATTATTATCCTGTTTTTTGTTTCGGGATTTGACAATCTTAATTTAATTGCGGACGAATTGCTGCCTTATAATCCTGATTCTTATTGGGATTTGAAAGTGACGCTTGACGATAATTCGGGTCGATTGAGAGTAACGACTTCTTGTTTAACTTCAAAATATCTTGAATTAGACCTTAACGATTTTTATCGTGCAAGCGATTATTTTGATGATTTCAGATACAATTTCCATATATTACCTGTTGACTTTAAAAATCCTCGCCGTGGAAAGCTTGCTAATGTTATCAATATTGATTCGATGAGTAATATTCCTTCAGTTAGTTATATTGCAGGTCATGAGCCATTTTCTAATACACCAAGAAAAATTCGTTTGTATAAAGGCGAACGATTTTTTAAGGAAGTGATTATTTGGGAATTATATTTTTGGGACAAATTATTTGAAACGTTGGACAAAAATAGGGATTTGTCTTTTGATATTACTGAAGACAGTATTTATCGTGTTTCCATTGATAATCAAACAAGAGAGATTGATTTTCGTTTTAAAATTGATTATCAGACCGCATTGAAGATGCAACAATTACGCAATAAATTAAAAGCAAAAGATAATTTCAAAGAGAACAACCCACAATGGAAAGGTTCCCTTCAAATTGATTGTACGACTGGAAAAATTCTATTATTAGTTTCCAATTATAGTAAGAAAACAATTCGTTTTGATCTTGATGAAAATTTTACAGACTCTCATTTTCTCAAAAAATTTACTTTTGTACAAAAACAAACTACATTCAATAATACTACAAATACTATTT
>JAITBS010000071.1 GCA_031283515.1 Planctomycetaceae bacterium | reverse complement strand
ATGCGTTTTCTCAAACTTGGTATTCGAACCGTTCCGTTTTTACCTTGGCACCCTGATAAACTTGGTGCATGGACTCGCGGCAGAGCATTGCCCAAACTGCCCCAAGAAGGTTCATTCCGCGCATGGTGGGCTGCCAATCGCCATTAGAAAATTGAGTATCAATTCAGTAGGTAGGCGATCTTTCGCCGAAGAGTGTTAAACAATAAAACCCACAATCGCAACGCTTGATGATGTTTTCATTTCCGTCCGTAAACAGGGACAAGTCGGCTTATCGCCGTATTGTTCAAAACCTTTCGGCGAAAGGTTGACTACCCGACGAAAGGTTGACTATCCGGCGAAAGATTGACTACCCGACGAAAGATTGACTACCGACGGAATCGTTACATTTACCATTACCGCCCAAAATCCGTAAACAGAGGCAAATCGGCGAGTACACCGATGCGGCCTTTCACCGATGGATTTTAAACAATAAATCTTTCGGCGAAGGGTTGCTTACCTTTGGTTTTTTCTATCATTGTTTATTGGCGTGATAGGCAATAAATAAACTCACTCATCGGGCGCACCTGATAAATTCCTCTGAACTTGAGTACACCACAAAATTAACACACCACAAAATTGAACCTATTATCCCATGTCAGAAAAGGTTGTCGTCAATTCTCTTTAATTGCTTTTTCGATGTGTTGAATCACATCGCCAACCGTTGTAATATTCTGGGCATCGGATTCATCAATGTTGATATTAAATTCCTCTTCAAAGGCAATCATCAACTCCGCAAGGTCAAGGGAATCAGCACCAAGATCATTGGCAATATCTGTTTCCGCTGTAATCGTTGCCGCATCTGATCCGAGTTGTCCGGCAATGATATTGATTACTTTTTCTTCTGTTGAAGCCATAAATTTAGTTAATAGTTAATAGTTAGTAATTAGTAATTAGTAATTAATAGGTTAGTAATTAATAATGAACAATTCATTATTACCGTATCATTCCGCCGTCAATTGTCAGGACTTGTCCTGTTACAAAAGACGCTTCGTCACTGACAAAATACAAGACGGCATTCGCAATATCTTCGGGATGCCCAAAACGCCCCAAAGGAATACGATTTTTTATTTCAAATTTCAACGGCTCCGGCAAAACCGCCGTCATATCCGTTTCAATAAAACCCGGCGCTATTGCATTGACTGTAATATTTTTACTTGCTAATTCTTTTGACACTGTTCGCGTAAAACCAATCAATCCGGCTTTGGATGCAGAATAATTCGCCTGCCCTTTATTACCAATCAATCCGCTAATACTTGTAATATTAATAATCCTGCCTTGTTTGGCACGGCGCATCGTTTTAGAGCATGCCCGCGTCATAAGAAATGGTCCGCGAAGATTGACGTTGATAACATCGTCCCATTGGTCGTCTTTCATCGCTCCAAGCGGGACATCACGAGTAATTCCGGCACAATTTACCAAAATATCGATCTTGCCGAATCTTGTCAAAATGTTTTCAATTGTCCGTTCCACTTCTTCTGTTACGGAAACATTGCAAATATATCCTTCCACTTCTTCCTGAATTTCAAGCGGAAGCCTACAGGTGAAGGAATTTCGGGCAATACAAATCTCTTTGATTGCCGAATTTAATGCCTCCGGATTGGTTCCAATACAAGCAATTTTGGCTCCGCAACCCGCAAGAGCCTTAGCAATCCCAAGTCCTATTCCGCGAGTACCGCCGGTAATAACGGCGACACGATCTGATAATTTCAATTTAAGCATCGATAACTCCATGACATTTAATTTTACGGTCAATTCGTTTTAGTAATCCCCGAAGAACACGACCAGGACCCACTTCGTAAAATGTATCAAAACCCTGTTCGAGAAGTTTTCTCATGGAAGTTTCCCAAAGAACCGGACTAAGAATTTGTTTTACGAGAGTGTGCCGAATTTCGTCTGGATCGTTATGCGGTTCGGCATCAACATTGCTAATAATAGGAATACTCGGCGGATTCATGTTAGTGTCTGCCAACGCCTGAGCCAATACATTGACGGCGGGTTCCATGATCGGTGTGTGAAATGCTCCGGCGACTGCCAAAGGTACGGCATGAAATTTGCCGGCTGCGGAAAGTTCTCCGATTCGTTCACAAGCATCGTTGGTGCCCGAAATAACAATGTTACCTGGGCAAAGGATATTGGCTACTTGCAAAATTCCGCTGCCGCGATTTTCGTTACAAATCACTTTAACTTCGTCAAGTTCTTTTCCGATAATACTGACCATACCGCTTGGTGTTGTGTCGGAGGCAGCCTGCATTGCCTGCCCGCGTTTTTGAACCAAACGAAGTCCCTCTTCAAACCCGAAAACTCCGGCAAAAACCAAAGCCGTATATTCACCGAGACTTAAACCTGCTGCTGCTTCACACTGTGTAACTATTTCCGGTTCTTTAGTTTTCAGAAACTCCAAAGCAGCAATACTTAACGTAAAAATTGCCGGTTGGCTGATAACTGTAGAATCTAAATTTTCATCGGGATCTTCAAAACAAATTCGGGCTAAATCGTAACCAAGAGTTGAATTAGCTTGTTCGAAGATTTTTTTTGCCGGAGCAAATTCTTCGACCAAAACCTTTCCCATTCCGACCGATTGCGCACCTTGTCCTGGAAACAGTAAGGCGATTTTACCCATGCTTCAATAATTGGGGATATTGGGATAAAAGATAAACGGTTAATTTTATTCTTTAGGAACAACGACCTGACGTTTCATGTAATTACCGCATTTGGGACAAACAACATGTGTTGGGATTGCGGTACTGCAATCCGGACAGTTTGTTCGTTGAATGAGGGTCTTGTGATCATGGGCACGCCGAGAACCGCTACGGGCATTGCTGTGTTTACGTTTTGGAACTGCCATTTTTTTTTGTGTGTTTAAAAACTTTTTTTATTGAAATAATCGGTAATATTTCTGTGGAATTTTTGTTTTTCGATTTTCACTCCGAAGGGATGCGATTTTCATAACCGCAGGTCATCGACCTGCGGACTCGTACAACTAACAAATCTCTGTCTGAAAACAGAATTTTAATAATCCTAATTTTAATAATCCTAGTGTACGATTCGGCTCCGTTTCGTTTCGCCTTTCAGGCGAGGCTGAGGTGAGGTATTTACCGTAGGCCGCACTTCGCTTGACCTACGGTTATGAAAATTCCGCCTCTTCGGGGTGAAGAACTCAAAATAATAATTCCACTGATAGATTACAAATAATCAATCATCGTTGCAATATGATATGGAAAACGTTGTAATCTGTCAAGAGGGCGATCCGGCAAAATTGACATTTTTTTTAAAAATGTCTTAATAAAAAGTAAACAACTATTTTGGCTGGAGTTTTATGTTGTTTGGGGTTATTCGCGGATTTTTTTTGTAACTATTTGGGCGAGTTCTTTAACGGCGCGGAGGTCGAGTTTACCTGTTCCGAGTAGAGGAATTGAATCAACGTAAAAAAAGTCATTCGGAGACGGAATCCAGAGGTTGGGCAGTCCGTTTTTTTGCAACATTTTACAAATATCTTCGGGAGTTACGGGAAGATTTCGGTGCAACACGATGAGTCGTTCGCCTTTTCGTTCTTCGGGAACTGCGGAGACGGCGAGGGATATTTCGGTGGTATCGGTATCGGGTTCTGTTATTGAGGCGGAGATAATTTTTTCGATGGCTTCTTCGATGAGGATATGCGGAACCATTTCGCCGCCGATTTTTGAGATTCGGCTTAATCTTCCGGTGATACGGATGAATCCATCGGTATCGATGGAGGCGATATCGCCGGTGGTGTACCAACCGTTTTTAAGTACGGAGTCGGTTTTTTCTTTATCTTTGTAATATCCTGCCATCACACTTGGACCTTTAATTTGTAACATTCCGGGAGTTCCATTGGTGATTGGTTTTCCGGTTTCCGGTTCGACGATTTGTACCTGAAGGTTGACAAAAGGTCTTCCGATGGTGCCTTCGCGGAGCCAATCCTGATAATCGGGGCGGCGTCCTTTGGGGACATTGGTTGAAACGACGGGAGAGAGTTCGGTGGTTCCATAACCTTCGGCGGGTCGATAGCCGAACTTGGCTTCCCAAGCGTCAATCAAATCACTGGGCAATTTTTCTGCGCCGCAGATGACGGTGTGAACTGTTTCAAAATCTTCGGGCGGGCAACGGCGCAAGTAACCGCGAAGAAAGGTGGGGGTTGTGGGAAAGGCGGTGCAATGATATTTTCGTGCCATTTCGCCGACTTTTTTGTATTCGAGCGGATTGAAGTGATAAACACCTTTAACGGTACTCATTGCGGGGAGCCAAAAGGTGGTGGTGTAACCATAGGCGTGAAACAGTGGTAACGAGCCGAGTACGGTATCGGTTGATTTCAAATCGAGTTGGAGAAAAAACGTGTTGACATTTTCGGCGATACAGCGATGAGTAATCATGGCACCTTTAGGAGTTCCGGTGGAGCCGGAGGTGTAGATGATGGTTAAGACATCGTCTGGTGCGATGCGGTGCAATCCGAGAACACGTTCAAAAAGGGAAATGGGAGTAACATAGGCATCGATGAAACTTGTTATTTTGTCGAGGAGTGTTACCGTTTTTCCGACATCTTCCATGACGATCAAATCGGCATCAAGTTTCAAGTTAGGAAAGCGGTCTAAAACGCGGCGGCTTGTGATGACGTGTTTAATATCGGCATGACGAATACAATGATTAATGGTATCGAGACCGAATGTGTAATTTAAATTAACACTTGTCCGCCGATCCAGTGCCAGTCCGAGGTTTGCGAGAACGCCGTAAACTGAAGTTGGCATGAGAAGTCCGACATGCTGTTCGTTGACGCCGAGATTCCGATGAAGAAGCCGCCGAAAAACGAGTGCGGTCAGTAACACTTGTCCGCCGGTCATTTCCATACCGGTTGAGTCGGCAATTTTGAGTGTATTTTTTTCGGTTCGGCAGGCGCGAAGCATCTGCCGAATGGGAATAAGTGATTCGGTAAAGGACGGTGAGAACATCGGCAATTTCAGCTCCGTATTCGGGAATATTAGAATTTGTAATAGATCAGCGGTATTATTATTTTGTACTATATCTGTGGAATAATTTTTTGTCCGCAGATGACGCAGATTAACGCAAAAAAATAATCTGCGAATCTCTGCGTCATCTGCGGACAACTAAAATAATCCGCGAATCTCTGCGAAAATCTGCGGACTTATACTTTATCCTAAACAAACCATTTCGGCAAGGTCAGTTTGGAAACCGTTGTACAAAATGTTGATTTTTGTTGGAATGTTGAGGTTGATGTCGGGTTGGTAACTTTTAATTGGAATTGAATTGTTTTTAATGACATTAAATTCGGAATTGCTCCTAATCCGCTGAATAAAACCGGTTCGGTGGTGTAGGTTTTACCGTCACTGGAAAGTGTTACATTGATAATTCCAAGTGAAATGTTGTCAAGTAATATACCGGTATTTTTGTCGGTTTTGGTTGAGGCGGAAACAATGAGTTCGTATTCGAATGTTTCAGTTGTGGGAATTGTTTTGATATTGCCCTGAGGTGTTTTGCCGCTAAACATGAAAGCGAAATCGTAACCGTTTGTAAGTACAAAACCGGATTTCGTAATGGTTGTGGTCATTGCATACGGGGTTGTTACGGCAACTTCATTACTTGTTTCTGATTTTA
>JAITBS010000681.1 GCA_031283515.1 Planctomycetaceae bacterium | reverse complement strand
TCCTGCATTACCCCTGCACATTACGTCCGGAGGGATTCGAACCCCCAACCCTCGGTTCCGTAGACCGATGCGCTATCCAATTACGCCACGGACGCTTCACTCATTCGTAAATAATATACGCATAAAATTAATTCATGCAAGTAGCAGTAGGAAATTTATAGATTACCATCGTAATTTTACCAACCAGCCCCTAAATACCAAGCAATTTGTGTTTTGTAACCGTTCCCAGTAAAAATTCAATAACAATAAGTGGGCAAGCAGATGCCAATTATTTTTCCTCCCCCTTTGACGAATAATCAAGGAACTTTATAATAGGAAATGTCATTTGCAAAAGTTAATGATTCAGTTTTGATGCGGTTTGCTTTTTATAAGGCTTGCCGAAGAGGGATCCGGCGGTGAGAGACCGTGAATCTGGTCAGGTGGGAAACCAAGCAGCCATAAACGTTACCTTTCAGGTGTTCGGGTCTCTCTTCGACAAGCCTTTTTTGTGGTCACAAGACGTCGGTAGTGAACACCGGAAATTTCAATCGGTAATAGCTTACCTATTATCAATCTTAGTCTTAGCCCAAAATGAATACTACCTTAGTTGAAACATCGGAAACCTCTCAAACTAACGCCCATCCACTAAACAGCATCAACCCACAAACCAACAAAGATCATTCCGCCGGTTCGGGAAGTTATCAGGTTGTTGCACGGCGTTACCGCCCTAAGACTTTCGAAGAATTGGTTGGTCAAAAACATATTGCCCACGCTTTATCGAATGCTCTTACAACCGGTCGAGTCGGTCACGCTTATCTCTTTACCGGAGCACGCGGAGTCGGGAAAACCTCAACAGCAAGAATTTTCGCAAAATCATTGAATTGTGTTAACGGTCCGACATTAGAACCATGCGGAGATTGTGATAGTTGCCGGAGCGTCAGCACTGGAGAAGATATTGATGTTCTGGAAATCGACGGAGCCAGCAATCGCGGTATCGACGAAATCCGGCAACTCCGGCAAAATGCCTCCATTTGCCCAAGCCGATCAAAATTCAAGATTTATATCATCGACGAAGTTCACATGTTAACTCGGGAGGCATTCAATGCTCTTTTGAAAATTCTCGAAGAACCGCCGGAACATGTTAAATTTATTTTTTGTACAACAGAACCTTCTAAAATCCCAATTACCATCCTTTCACGATGTCAACGATTTGATTTTGCCGGCATTGAAACAACGGCAATTACCCAACGGTTGGCAGGAATTGCGGACAATGAACATGTTACGGCGGATGAAGGAGTTTTTGAGATGTTGTCACGTCGTGCTTCGGGTTCGATGCGTGATGCGCAATCTCTTTTAGAACAATTACTTTCGTTTGCGCCGGAACATATTTCACTTGCCGATGTTCACGATATGCTCGGAACAGCGAATGATAAACTCCTTTTTCTATTGCTCGATGCCATGCTTCACTGTAAGCCGGCAACCATTTTTGCAGAATTGGAAACTGCTGCTTCGGAAGGTGTTGATTTTGGGGTGATGGTTGAACAAATGATGGGATTGCTCCGTGATTTGCTTGTTGTTGCGTCTGGCGGTGATGCGTCGTTAATGCTCTTTTGTTCCACTCCGCAATTTGAGCAGGTTAAATCAATAGCAAACGCATTCGGTTTGCACCGAATACTAGCGTCACTCCAAATTCTAGATCATACACACACCAAAATGCGTTTCAGTACACAAGGTCGTGTTTTAACAGAACTTGCGTTGGTTCGAATTGCCCATCTTGATCATTTCCAAATGATTTCTGTATTACTTGACCGGATACGCGAAGGAAATTTGTCGATTCCGCCAACGGCATCAACTTCGTCGATTACTCCAGTGATAAAACCTGTTCAACGAGTTATTCCACCGCCAACACAAATTTCTGCTCAATCTCCTCCTAGTTCTACTCAATCTCCGGCTGTTTCTGTTCAATCTGTTCCTGTTTCCAATCAATCTGCTCCAGAAGTTCGCCCGACTCCTCCTCCGGTTTCCAACTCCCAAACAACCACTCAAACGCCGTTGCAACGTTTTAATGAATCGTCGGTTCAGCCGAAAATTGATCTGAACAGTATAACCGATGAATCAGCGGTAGAAATCTGGCAGAATGCGATTGATACGATTCCCGGAATGTTGGCAACCTATGCGGCAAGTTATAAGAAACTTACTTTTGAAAAACCGAACGGTTTTTATGTTGTTTTCGACAACCGGTTGGCAAAGGAGCTTTGTGAACGCGAATCGCCGCGGCTTCAAAACGCATTATCCCAAGCAATCGGTAAGGCAATCCGAATCCGATTCGAACTCATCGAAGAAAAACAACCAACTCCGACTCAAGAAGTCAATCGTAGTAATCTTTTTAAGGATGCAGTGGAAAATCCGTTTGTTAAAAAAATTAGCGAGGTTTTCGGTGCTGAATTATATGAAGTACGATAAGATGATGAAGTTGGAACAATTGGTTACTGAGGTTGTTTTGCTCAGAAAATTAGGTGGAAATGAGGTTACTGGAACAATTACAAAAAGCTCAATAATAATTCCACTGAAATAATACCAATTATGTTGTTTTTTGTAAGTCTATCCGGCAAGTAATTCAACGAGGTGAACAATGGGAATATTTTTCATTGCCGGATCGCGTTGCATAATACCGCCGAAGTGCATAACACAACTCATATCAAGTGTTGTTACCAATTCACAACCGCTCGCAAGAATATTGGCTGTTTTACGTTTGCCCATAGCAATAGAAGTTCCTGCCATTTTAACACTAAATGTCCCGCCAAAACCACAACATTCTTCCATATCGGGAATAGGGGTATAGACCAGACCTCGAATATTTTCCAACAAACGGAGCGGAGGTTCAACAATCCCTAGTTCACGACGTCCGTGACAACCAATGTGTAATGCCACTTTTTTATTACATTCCGCCAAAAAATCCGTTTTGCCAAGAATATTGACCAGAAACTCACTGATTTCGAAAACACGTTTACCAAGTTCTGCCGCTTCAGAATCGGGATCGAGTTGTTCGAAGAAAACACGGCACATGGCAGCACAAGATGTTGACGGCGTCACAATCCAACGGTAAGAACGGAATACATGAACAAAATGTTCCATTACTTTTTGGGCTTCCGACCAATATCCGCTGTTGAATGCGGCTTGCCCACAACAGGTTTGCTCCGGTGGAAATTCCAACGGAATTTTTTCACCCTCAAGCAATTTAACTGTGGCAATACCAACTGTCGGAAAAAACTGATCAATAAAACAAGGAATAAAAAGCGCAACAGTTTCACCGGAACAATAGGTCGGATAATCCCTGCAAGGATAAGAACGTAATACAGGATCGGTCATGGTTTAGGGAAAGTTAAAAGTTGAGGGTTGGTTGTACGGACGAGACAATTAACCGGATTACGTAGAACAAGATAACAAACTTTTTCCATTTTGGCAAGCCTCAAGAGACGACCAATGCTATAATTATTTACGCCCTAACAGGGTCTATTGAATGCCGAAAAGGTTGTGTTATAATACAACTTCATATCCCTCTTCATATCCCTGAAAAATAAACATTTATACTCATTCCATTTCGGTTTTTGTTGGAACATAGTGCTGTGCGGCTCAACAGAAACATCCGGTAAATTCTGTTGATTTTATACTTGTCGAAAAATTTATTTTGTCAAAAAATGAAGAACCAAATTATCAATAATCTTAAACAGTATAATCAGGAACATCTTCTCACATTTTGGGATTTGCTTTCGGATGTGGAGCGGCGCGAGTTGGTTAACCAAATCGAGTCTATTGATTTCACATTGATTGCCCAACTTTATGAACATCGCAACGCTTTGGCGGAATCATTGACATTAGCTAATCAGGCGAGTGATCCTCCGGCTTATAAATTCTCAACTGTTGCCGATCCAACTCCGTGCAAAACACGAAAACCAATTTCGTTTCAAGAAGCAATATCGGCTGGGCAAGACATGTTGCGTCAGGGAAAAGTGGGAGTAATTCTTGTTGCCGGCGGTCAAGGAACACGGCTTGGGTTTCCTCATCCGAAAGGAATGTATCCCATCGGTCCGGTTAGTGAGGCAACCTTGTTTCAATTCCATTTTGAAAAAGTTCTTGCCGCTTCAAAACATTACGGTTATCAAATTCCGTATGCCATTATGACAAGTCCGGCAACACATCACGAAACAGTTGATTTTTTGGAACAAAAAAACTTTTTTGGTTTACGAAAAGACGATGTGTTTATTTTCTGTCAAGGAACAATGCCCGCTGTTTCACTGGAAACCGGTAAGGTTTTACTCCATTCCAAAGGCAGTATCGCTTTAAGTCCCGACGGTCACGGCGGAATGCTCGCCGCGATCACCCAAAAAAATGGAAACGGAATTTCTGTACTGGACAGTTTTCGGCAACGCGGAATCGAATATTTGTTTTATAATCAGGTTGATAATCCATTGGTTCGGATTTGTTCGCCGGAATTTTTGGGTTATCATTTTTTGAGTGGTTCGGAGTTGACGAGTCAGGTGATTCGTAAACGGTTTCCTACCGATAAAGTCGGTAACATTGTTGAAGTCGATGGTCGGCTCTATGTGATCGAATACAGCGATTTACCGGAAGAAATCGCCGGACAAACCAATTCGGACGGTTCACTCAAAATATGGGCAGGAAGTATTGCGGTACATATTTTCAACGCCGCACTGCTCGAACGGACTGCGAAAATCGTAACCTCATTACCATTCCATATTGCCCGTAAAAAAGTTCCGTTTGTTGATATTTCAACAGGAGAACAAATGAAACCGGAAAAAGAAAATGCTATTAAATTTGAACGGTTTATTTTTGATCTTCTTCCTTCGGCGGAAAACGCTGTTGTGGTCGAAGTTGATCCGCCGAACCATTACGCCCCGCTGAAAAACGCATCCGGTTCGCCGTCCGATTCACCGGAAACAGTAAAGCGTGATCTTACCGTAATGTACACCGATTGGCTGCGAAAAGCCGATGCGGTTGTTGTTTCGGAAACGCCGGTCGAAATCTCACCGCTGTTCGCCGATTCACCGGAATACCTCAAGCAAAAAATCGAAAAAGGAACCGTCTTCGATAAACTAACCTACTTGCAAAATTAAACTCGCTTTAGTAGAATACAAACACAATTTGTAGAATAAATTGTAACTGTTCATGATAATAAAACAAAAGGTTTCGTACATATTTTGCCGAAAGTTTTTTTAAACTTATGCCGTCTGTCTCGTTACATAAACATTAACATAAATAAACATCAAGTGAGTAACTGAAATCTATGATGACACCTGATCAAGAGATGGTTTTGTTGGCGGAACAAGAATCGCCGCCAACTTGGGACAAACCAATAGAGGAACAATTTGCAACAACCTTAGTAACTCACGATACATTTTTCGAATTGGTTTTTCAATTAAAAAAGGTGGCTTGTGCTTTTCTTATGTTTTTGTTGCCGCTGACATTACAAAAGCAACTCAATATTCCCACCTTAAAAATATCTGTTCGGCGTTTTCGAGATGACAATTTCCGAGAAACCCGATCCGATATGGTCTATGAAATTCCACTCAAAAAAAACCGAAAAAAATATGTAAAAATATACATCGTCATCGAACACAAAAGTTATGACGATTCACATACGATGTCCCAATTGTTTAATTACGAGGCTCAAATTATTAAAGCCGAGATTGATTCGGCGAAAAAGAATGCAATTTACACAAAAGATTTTAAGCTTTCTCCTATCATTTTGGTGATATTTCATCATGGTGATGTTGTTTATACCGGTTCGGTTGAACTTTCCGATGAATTTGAGAAAGTGGAAGGGACGGAAGAATTTACAATCAAACAAAAAGGAATCATCTTTGATTTATCGAGTAAGGACAAAAAAGAATTGCCGCATGATCCTCATGTTCCGGAACTTTATATTGCGTTGCGAATTATGCAGGTTATAATGAGTAAGAATCTTGATGAGGTTTTGTGTGAAGAAGAACTATTAGAAGAGTTGAAACCTTATACGGAAGATCCTGATTGTCGAAAATTTGCTCGTCTTCTTATGTGTTATGTTTTTGACAGCAATCGTCATTTAACTCAAGCGGGCGAGAAACAATTTAACCAACAAATTCAACAAACATTTAAAGGAGTAAAAATTATGTGGTCTCCATTAGCAGAACGTTATATCGCCACCGGCGTGAAAAAAGGCAGAGTAGAAGGAAAAGTAGAAGGTAGAGCAGAAGGAAGAGCGGAAGGAAAAGTAGAAGGTAGAGCAGAAGGAAAAGCGGAAGGTAAAATAATGGGCGAATTAGATGGTCGGATAGAAGCTATTATATCTATCTTGGATGTGAAATTCGGTGAAATTTCTGAAACAATTCGTGATTCTCTTTGTGCGATTACAGATATTAATCGCCTTCAAGAACTTATACGAATTGCCACAAAATGCGACACTTTTGAGGAATTTTGTAAGAAATTGAAATTGGTGAAACGTAAACGCAGTTGACCGTTCCTAGTTTATTATTGGTGTGAGTTACTTTAATTTTATTTAATTTATTTAATTTTTGTTATAACGATGTTTGCTTTTACATTACCAAGTTGGATTCAGGCGTTACAGTATATTGATCTTGTTGCGGTTGGGGTATTTGTGTTGTTTGGCATACTTGTTTATTTGATTCACAATTACATTCCGAAAATCGGTGCGGTTGCGTGGGTTACAGCCAAAGAAGCTCTTTTTCAACCGCTTTTTACGATTCTGACTCTTGTTGGTATTTTTGCGTTGTTTATTTTTCTGCTCATTCCTTACAATACGTTGGGGGAAGACATTAAACTCGTGATCACACAAGGATTAACGGTGGTCAAATTGATTGCGGCATTTCTGGCGGTTTGGACTGCCAGTACCACAATCGCCGAAGAAATTGACGGCAAAACCGCACTCATGGCTCTCGCAAAACCGTTGAACCGAAGGGATTTTATTATCGGTAAATATGTCGGAGTCATGATTGCTGTAACACTGATTTTTTTGATTCTCGGAACATTTTTTCTCAACACCGTTTCGTACAAGGTTGTTTATGATGCAAGAGAATCGTCAAAAGATGTTCCAACGGTAATTGATTGTGCGCAGGTAATTTATGATATTTTACCCGGTCTTGTTCTGGCTTATTTGGAAACGATTATTCTTGCAGCGATTGCGATTGCGGTATCAACACGGCTGCCGCTACTTCCCAATCTGACGATTACGCTGATCATTTATCTTTTGGGAAATATTGTTCCTGTAATTGTTCAGTCGTCAATTGGTCAACTTCCAATGGTGGTATTTGTTGCTAATTTTGTCAGTGTTTTTTTGCCGTGTCTTGACCATTTCAGTATGGAAACAGCAGTGGCAATGGGAAAAACGGTTTCATGGATTTATGTCCTTTGGGCGGTGAGTTATGCTTCATGGTATTGTTTAGCCGCGTTGATTGTGTCTTTGCTTCTTTTTAAAAACCGCGACCTTGCCTAACCGTGTGATGATGGTTTACTTTATTTGTGGTTTGTGATTTGGAGTTGTAATTACAAATCACGAATTATTTTTGTTACCGTTTTGGGTATAACTTTATGGTCGTTAATACACGAACTTTTCATGCTCCCACTTCGTGGATGTTACCACAAACATGGCGACTGTTCCTGAAAAAAAATCAAAAAAGTCTTCCCGTAAACTTGATCTTTCTGCGCCGGTGGATCTTTCGGCGTTGGAAAAAATTCCGCCGCATAATCTTGATGCGGAACGCGGATTGATTGGTTCATTGCTTCTTGATCCATTGCTTTGTGATCTTATTGTTCCGTTGGTTCATACGGAAGATTTTTATTTCGATGCCAACCGCCGTATTTTCAAACATTTGATTGAAATGCGGAACGATAATAGCGGGATTGATCTTATATTGCTTGTGAACCGGCTTCGGGCATCGGACGAACTCGAAGCGGTTGGCGGTGAAGCCTATCTAGGTGAACTGATGAATTCGGTGCATGTAACTGTTCACGCCGAATATTACGCCAAAATTGTTCGTGAAAAAGGAACACTTCGGCGTTTGATTCATCTTAGTTCCGATCTGATTCAAGATGCGTTCGCACCGGATATTTTGACCAAAGACCTGCTCAACAAAGCAGCGTCACAGATGTTCGAACTTTGTGAAACGCAAACAATCAATCAGGTGTTCGATATTAAGTCGGTGATGTTCGAAGCGGGAACTTATCTTGACGGTAAAATGCGAGGTGAATCCGATACCGTTAAAACCGGTTTCATTGACTTAGACCAAATGACGGACGGAATGCATCCGAATGAACTGATTATTTTAGCGGCAAGACCCAGTGTTGGCAAAACGGCGTTGGCAACCAATATTGCGGAATATGTTTCTGTGAATCTGAAACAAACTGTTTTATTGGTGAGTCTTGAGATGTCTCGGCAAGAATTGGCGTTACGGCTTATATGTTCTCGGGGAAAAATCGACAGTAATAAAATCCGAAGAGGTTTCCTTTCCGATCCGGAAAAAACCCGATTCATGGAAACCGCCAATGATTTATCACAAGCAACCATGTTTATTGACGACACGCCAAGCCGTACTGTTTCGGAAATTGCGGCGGTGGCGCGTCGATTGAGACGTCAGAACGATTTACGTTTGCTGGTGATTGACTATCTTGGATTGATAGAACCGGAAAACCCCAATGATCCGCGTCAGGAACAAGTTGCAAAAATTGCTCGTCGTCTCAAGGGATTAGCGCGGGAGTTACGGATTCCGGTGTTGTGTCTGGCGCAACTCAACCGGCAGGCGGATATTTCCAAAGATTCCCGTCCGCGATTAGCTCACCTTCGTGAGTCAGGAGCAATTGAACAGGATGCGGATGTGGTTTTATTTGTTCACCGTCCTGATAAGGAAATGAAACCGGAGGACAAAGGTTACGACGAAGTTGCCGGAATTGCGGAAATTATTGTGGCAAAACAACGCAATGGTCCTATCGGTGAAATCAAACTCAATTGGATCGGAGAATACACCCGATTCCAAAATCACTCTGATAGAGCAGATGAGGGCTATCAAGAATTTGACGAACACCGTGAAATGGTTCCTTATGATACGTATTCAGGATTCAATAGCAATTTTCCGTCTGATTCCGATTCTATTGATACCAGTACACCAAAAGACTTTTAACGCCTTTGTGCGTAACTGTTTTTCATCGCTATTCCTGACACACATTGCCGTAATCCTTCAAAAAAAAGGAATTAGTACTATTTCAGGGAATTTCTGAAAACGTAATATATCAGTGGAATTTTTAAAACACGAACCACACGAAAAATCACGAAAAATCACGAAATAACACAAAAAGAGTCAAATAAAATCCGGTAAATCATGTCTATCTTGCCAGGAAAATTGTATTTATCGGGTGTTTTTTAGAAGTTGCCTTCAGTGTAAATTTTGGAAAAATACAAAGATTTTTCGGATAATAACGATTTTATGGTCGATATACAAGATAGTTGAGTGATTTGTCGAAATTTTTATTTTGACAAAGGTATTTCCATATTCCCCCCTAATTTGTCATTTCGGCTATGAGATTAACACGTTTCTTTTCGGTTTTAACGTTTTTTTCTTTGGTATTTCCCTTTTTTTTAGTGATTTGTTCTGTTGGTTGCCGGATGTGCGGTCCGCAATACGATTATTGTATGCCGGCTTACACAGGGCGAACGGAAGACTATCGTGGTTGTAATCCGTTATACCGTGCCGGTTCGATTTTCAATTGCTACAGTGATGCGATTGTGGACGACGAAGGGCAAATCATTCGGGCAACAAACGCCGGAAATTTCGGTACGATAACACCGATGGGACGGGTTCATTCTGTGCCGTCCCGATTGGAACCGCGTTCGGAAACTCCCATCGGCAAACCATCGCTGGCTCCAACTTCAAACGGTAACAATAATATCGAAGATCCCGAAAATACCTTGCCGGGAATCGAAGACCTACTGCAAGAAAGAACACCGGTAAAACCTGCCATTCCCACTGTGAATCCGCCCATCACACGGCAAGTTCCTGCCGAAACAATTCCGTTTTCCGCACAATCCGGTGAACCAACCTTCACCATTGAAGATTTGCGGCGGTTAGACCCGTCAGTTACGGATATTAAAATCCTGAATATCGAAGATTCCGTTAATGCAAAGTAATTTCACCACAAAGTAATCTCACAACATTTCAACAATTTTTGTCCAATAACCAATTAACCAATGCAAAATGAAATGACACCCTAAAACGTAACTGTCTATTTTATTAACGTTTGTAATATTTTCCAATAGTCCGCAGATGACGCAGATTTTCACAGATTGTTTGAAAAAGGGTTTTGAAAACAATTCCTAACAACCTTGTATTTCATTTAAAAAATTGTTAATCGTTTTTATTTAAAAATCCTGTTGATCCCGTCAAAACCTGTTGATTTTGTCAAAAAACGAATCGGCGAACATTTGCGTAACCTGCGGACTGGTTGAACAATGTATTGGAGCGGTTAGTAAGATAGGCAGTTACTTTAAAACGTCAAATGAATGGTAAAACGATTTATTTTCTTGGCAAGCCGGCGGTTTCGAATCGTAAGGAAGCAACAGAATTGGTACGGCGATTGGGTGGAAAAGTTGCCCGAAAATTGACATCCAATGTACAAATTGTGGTTGTCGGCGAGGGCGATATTCTGTCTCAAGACTGGAATCTCTGGAACGACCAACTCGATACCGCAACACAAAAAGCCTTTGAATCCGGTTCTCTTGAAATTGTTTCGGAAACTTTTTTTTGGGATCAGTACGGCAACACTCGGCACATCCAAGATTTACCGAAACTTTATTACACACCGTCGATGCTTGCGGAATTAACCGGTGTACCAATTTCAGTGATTCGCCAACTCCAAAAACGGCAATTGATTATTCCGGTTCGACAGGTTCATCGATTAGCTTATTTTGATGCTGAAAGTATTTTGCCGTTAAAAATTGCTCGGAATATGTTCGATGCCGGATTGACAATGAATGCGATAACGGATCGGTTACACAAAATCAAACGGAATTTACCTGCCGGACATCTTGATATTCAAGTTACCGGTCATGACGTTGTTTTTGTTACTGAGCAAGGTCTTATCAATCAGGATGGTCAACGTTGTTTTTCGTTTCTTGTGGACGACGAACCGATGCCGGTTCCGCAACACGAACCGTTGTCGATTCTTGAATCCGTACTAAAACCCAATACCGAACTCAATAATCTTGAAACACTTTACGAAACGGCATGGTCATTGGAATTAGCGGGAAATTGGCAAGAGGCACTTGATATTTATCATACAATTTTAGCTATTGGGGAATCGAATCCGCAAATTCATTTTCAAATTGCGGAAATTTTGTATCGGCTTGGTGATTTGACGGCGGCGCGTGAGCGGTATTTTATGGCGATTGAGCTTGACGAAACGTTTGTTGAAGCTCGTGCGAATCTTGGTTGTGTGTTAGCGGAACTGGGCAATGACGAACTTGCGGCGGCTGCATTTCGCGGGGCATTAAAATATCATCCGGATTATGCGGAGGTTCGGTTTCATCTTGGTATGTTACTTAAACGGGTTGGGCTTACCGACGAAGCCGATGAACATTTCCGTATTTTTATCGAACTCATGCCCAACTCACCCTGGATAGAACAAATCACCAAATAATTGTAATTATTCAGTATAATTGTAATTATTCAGTTGTAATTGTATCTTGTAACTATCTTTCTTGCATTACCTTGATTGATGTTTTATTAAGTTGCGATTTCTAAGAGGCAGTCAACATTTCGCCGAAACGTTGCGTCGGTTGATCTGTAATTTCGTCGGATAAAGTATTGTATGTTCCGGCGGAAAACTTACCGCAAACCAAGCCGGAAAAGATGATCACGAAGTGCAATATCTTGTGTTAATCCTGTTTTAATGCGTTCAATCATGTGTCGAATTGTTGCCGGATCACGATTGCCGAAATATTTAGCGATTTCTTTTTGCTGTTGTCCGGTTTGCCGCCACGCCAAATATACGGCAATACTTCGTGCCAAAGCGGTTGTTTTGGAACGGGAACTCCCCCGCAAATCAGCAAGTTTCAAAGAAAAATGTTTCGCCGTTTTTTTGGCAATCATGTCCACACAGGGGCGCACTGTTTGCAAGCGGTTTTGAAGAAAAAGTTTCCAGGAAGCAGTATTGATTTTCGTATCGGTTGCAACCGCTTCGAAATACATTTGGGCAAAAGTTCCATACAATGCAGGAATGGAAATCGGCAAAACTTCGGCTGCCGAATCCAGTGTAGAATCGGGAAGTGAAACATGAAACGCTGTTGCCAGTTCACGCAAAAACCGTTTCCGAACCGCAAGACCGGGAAGAAAAACCGGAATTGTTGTTCCGCCGATGAGTCGTGCGGTCAAGGCTTCGGAAAAAGTTTCGTTTTCCCCCGGATAACCGGTTGTTGTAAAAACAGCAGTTCCGCCATTGCGGACGAGAGCATCCAATGTATGACGTAATTCATCTTGTGCCCAAAGTTTATCCTGTAACTGATCCAGATCGTCGATCAACAGTAAATCCGCATGACGATATTGACGGCGAAAATCATCTGTTGTTCGAGTGTCGATTGATTCCGTGAATAACCGAGCAAAATCAATTGCCGACAACAAAAAAGCGTGAGATTTGGAGGTTAAGGATTTGTGATTTTTCCGCCACGCATACCAAATACCTTGCAAGAGATGGGAACGTCCTGAACCAATCGCCCCGTAAAACAACAACGGTAAACGTTCACTCGGTAAATGACCTTCGACAGCCCACTGAACAACCGGTTCCAACGCATAGTTTTC
The DNA here is from genome assembly GCA_031283515.1 of Planctomycetaceae bacterium. Lineage (GTDB taxonomy): Bacteria > Planctomycetota > Planctomycetia > Pirellulales > Thermoguttaceae > WRKP01. The sequence continues at coordinate 180 of JAITBS010000681.1, read as the reverse complement.
GGGACCAATCATGAACCCTCGTTGTGGTGCAGGAAAAACCGCATGGGATAAAGTGGAATTTTCGTACTCTAACGGTTTGCCCGGAAATGGAATAAAACGAATTTCGCCCAAACTCATGGCTTAAATGGTGGAATACGGAAATGGTGGAATACAGAAAACAACAACCTATAACCTATAAGG
>JAITBS010000670.1 GCA_031283515.1 Planctomycetaceae bacterium | reverse complement strand
GTGCTATTTTGTGTGTTTCGTGTTGTAAAATAGAAAACATCGTAAGATATCAGTGGAATTTTTATTTGTTTCTTTTCCTCTTCGTCCTGAAAGGACAGGATATATGAGTGAATAGTTATAGTTATATGTTGGTTCTTGTTCTCTGCCAACCGGTTTTTGTTCTCTACCAACTGGTTCTTGTTTTCTGCCAACCGGTTTTTGTTTTCTGCTAACTGGTTCTTATCGGCTGCCAACCTGTTTTTGTTCTCTGCTAACTGGTTCTCACCGGCTGCCAACCAGATTTTGTCTTCTGCTAACTGGTTCTCACCGGCTGCCAACCGGTTTTTGTCAATTGTCAACTGGTTTTTGTCAATTGCCAACTGGTTTTTACCAATTGCCAACTGGTTTTTAACAATTGTCAACTGGTTTTTACCAATTGCCAACTGGTTTTAGACAATTGTCAACTGGTTTTAGACAATTGTCAACTGGTTTTAGACAATTGTCAACTGGTTTTAGACAATTGTCAACTGGTTTTAGACAATTGTCAACTGGTTTTAGATAATTGCCAACTGGTTTTAGACAATTGTCAACTGGTTTTAGACAATTGTCAACTGGTTTTAGGCAATTGTCAACTGGTTTTAGGTAATTGCCAACTGGTTTTAGACAATTGTCAACTGGTTTTAGACAATTGCCAACTGGTTTTAGACAATTGTCAACTGGTTTTAGACAATTGTCAACTGGTTTTAGACAATTGCCAACTGGTTTTAGATAATTGCCAACTGGTTTTTGGCAATTGTCAACTGGTTTTAGACAATTGCCAACTGGTTTTTGTCAATTGCCAACTGGTTTTTGGTAATTGTCAACCGGTTTTAGACAATTGTCTACTGGTTTTTTGCCGGCTGTAAACTGGGACAAGTCGGCTATCGCCGTATTGTTTAAAACCTTTCGGCGAAAGGTTGACTACCCGCCGAAAGGTTGATCACCATTAAAGAAAGGTTGATCACCATTAAAGAAAGGTTGCCAACCATAAAATATGATCACCACTGAATAGATACCCCAAACCGACACGGAATGGGAATACTCCTGAGTTCAACATAAAAACACTAATTCCCTTGAAGAATTACGGTTATTCACGTTTTTTATTTTTTATCGGTGTTAGAATAAGCGTTAGAGGAGTACCGCGTTCAGGAATGCGTTCCGTAAAACACGCAAAAAGCAATTCCGTATTGTCCGCACTGCTCTTGATCGGAACATCAAGTATCGCACCAACAAAATTAGAAAGACCCAATAATTCGCCGCTCTCATCCGCAACATAATGATTCATTCCCGATTCGTCTTTATATTGCATACTTCCCGTAAAAACCCAATGTGTTGACATTGCTTTCTTGGAATCTTCCTTACTGTTTCCAGCATCCCAAACCCAATCTTGAGCAAGAACTTCTTTTCGATGACCCTCCTGATCATTCCAACGAACAGTAATTTCAATTTCATCACCGCTCGGCGGTACAAATTGCGGTGTTTGCTGAACCGGTTTGCCCGGTTCCGCTCTCACCATAAGAAGAGCCGCATGAATCAAAAACGGTTTGACCCGAACAGAAATAATCGATTCATGCTCTTTAGTCCCAACACGACACGCTAAAAGTTCCAAAAATCCCTCACGTAATACAACCCGACCAAGAATCACCACACTTTGACCCTCCGGTGTAATCCAAATCCGATCCTGCGGATCTAACAGAATTAATTTGTCCGGTTCATCAACCAATGGAATCCGTTTTTGCTCTTCGGCAATCTCGGCTTGTTCTTTTGCTTCTTCTTCTGCAAGAATTTTTTCATATTCCAATTGAGCGGCTTCCGAACTCATATTTTCACGCCCAGACTCCTCTGCATTTTCAACAGCAATTGTCAATGAATCAATTTGTTGTGTTCCGGTATTGTTTTCTGTTTGCGGAACAGGCGGTGCTGGCGGTGTTGGCAGTGCCGGCGGTTGATTTTCCGGTGATTGGGTCTGGTGTTCAAGCGGCGGAACCGGTTGTAATTCCGGTTTGCCTTGTAACGGCAATGACGCCAGTACCAATGTCAACGGGCACATCATGAAAAGCCAAACCGCAAAATACCAGAGTTGCCCCTTCTTTAACCAATCAAGCAGCCAAATCAGTGCGGCAATTCCCACTAAACAACTTACCAACATTCCAATCAATAATAAATGAACGGCAAGTGAATTGGGTTCGGAATTTGATTTGAGAAGTCCTTTGAGTTCGAAAATACCGCCGCCGCCAATTACCGGAATTGCAAGAAGGAATGAAAAAGTTGCCGCTTCGTCACGCCGTAATTTACGGAAAAGTCCGGCAACAATAGTGGAACCGGAACGTGAAAGACCGGGTAAAATCGCAATTGCTTGGACTGTTCCAATCACCAACGCATCAAACCAAGTCATTGTCGAACATGTTTTTTCGCCGTCTGTATTTCGAGACCGAATAAGAAGAATTCCGGTAACGGCAAAGCAGATTGAAATAATGTATAAATTTGTTTCAATCCAAGGTGCGAATTTTTTCACGAGAAGCCCAACAACAACCGCCGGAAGTGTACCGACAATCAAAAGCGGAATTAAACGAATGTCCTTCCCGAATAAATCAACAATACGCCGCCGGAAAACAATCAAAACAGCAACCAATGTTCCGAAATGTAAAAGGATTTCCAGTTTAATAAAATCGGTTTCACTTCCGGTCAACGGCTGCCCGAACCGTTGGAATAGATGTTCGGTAACCGCCAAATGTCCCGAAGAACTAATCGGCAAAAATTCGCCAATTCCCTGAACGATAGAAATAATCAGAATTTCAAGCAGTTCAATCAATTGTTGTCAGGAGAGAACTCCAGCCTCGTTTTAATTTTTTGTAATATTTCCGTGAATTTTTTTGAGAATACAAAATAAACATGATAACAAAATAAACGAAAATTCTTGTTTCAACTCTTTCGTATGTTTTGTTCTTTCGTCAGTTTCGTATTCTCAAAAAATTATTTCTGAAAAATCGGTGTCCTCTGTGTTTTATTCAGGTTTGTTATGCTAAATATCTGTATCGCTGCCCATATAACCCATGCCGCGTAAACCTGAATCATTGACACCGGACGGATTTTTAATGGTTTCCACTTCAATCAAATCGGTGTTGACAGTACGAATAAGCATGTTACCGCTTGGTTCCAAAACCATCACTCGACCGGGTGATTTTAGATCGGGTACTTTTTGAGCGGCGGTTGGAGTTTTGTACAGAGCTTCGCCGCCCCTCATATCAAGAACACAAACTTCCGAAACAATATTAAGTCTTTTGACGGTATTTTCCGTATTTTTGGTATCGGTTGTTCTGGCTCTTGGCGAAGGCGGTGTTGATCGAGTACGGTTTGTTGATCGCGGAGGACTGCTTTCCATATCAGAAACTGTTGTTTGTTTTTCCAGCAACGGATTGGTCACATCCTGATTTTTATAGTTGATTGTTGAACCGCGATAAACACGGTCTTTTTCAGCATACCATTCAGAACCGTCCGCCAAATCAAAATGAACCGCCATAATACTTGCTGCCGGTTCTGTCCACGGTTGTTTTGGATCAGCGGCAAAAACATTAGTTGTAAGCACACGTGATGCCAATGGAATTGTTACCATATTGGACGGCATACTAAATTCGGTAACAAGATAAGGTTCTTTGGACAAGGTTTCGTCTTCCAGATAATTAGGGGCTAACCTGTAATTAGGATTTGCCAGATAAAGCCGGACTCGGTAACGGTAAGTTTTTCCGTCTTCGACTTTGAAATCCAAAAACCGGAAAAGATAATTATTGACTTGAACCGGTTTAATTTCTTCTTCTTCCGGTTCTGAACCGCGCCGTGTCCGGCGATTTCGTCCTGTCATGTCCATATTGGAGGAATTTATTGATCCTGCTCCTATTCGGCTTTCGGAACCGCCAAAGGGATTGTCCAAAATATCTTCCGGTTTAATATCAAACATTTCTTTACGTATGCGTTCATTAATTTTCTCACTTTGTTTCAATTCTTCCATCTGAGAATCGGTGAGCATGGGAATGAGCGGCGGATGCGCAACTTCTTCGCTGAATTTTTTCGTAACCGGCGGAAGAGGATAAGCCATCGGAAATTTTCCGGGAATTTGCGGCGCAAAAAACGTTGGATCAACAGGATCAACCGCACTACCTGTCCACAATGATTGTTTTTTCAAAAACTCCGTGAGAAAATCCAAGCGTTGCCATTTCAGATCGTCTGAATTTTCACCCGGTACAATCTCGGCACGTTCAACATCGTACAAAATATACGTCGGCATATCACGCAATGCGTCCGGTAAAACACTAGACGAAAATTTATCAACGTAAAGATTAAGTTGTTCTCTAATCGGAATCAAACCGGTTACAATTGCCCAACGTTCTCCATTACGAGCACTGGTTGCGGCTGTGGACATTGTAGAACTGCTACTGCTTTCTGACGCCTGAATCGCCAATGAAGCAGGATTAGTTGATACGGCGCCAAGCCCTGCCAGTGCTTTCAACTCTTTGACCGGAAGCACCGGTACGGCACTACGTTTATTTTTCTCAGGAAAAAGCGACGGTAACCATTGTGTTTCCGTATGGTAATAATCCGAACGGATTTTGGCTTTGATCCAAGTCGCTTTCACATCATAAGTAATAATCGAAACACCTTCATCAACCGCTTTTCGTTCACTTGTTTTGATTGTATTATTAGCGTTCTCGGCAGCTTTAGCCAATGCATCCGGTTGCCACGCAAGCGGTTCATATTGTGTTCCGAGATAAGCAATGTAAATTGCCAACGGAATAATCAGAATCAGGATTATTTTTTCAATATTTTCCGTGAAAAACAATCCGATATTTAATTTCTTTTTTTTATTTGGTTTCATTGTTGGTTCCTCTATAAAAAAGTTTAATGATTTTAGTGTTATTTTAATGAGGTACAAGGTCTTGTTCAAATTCTGCCAATGTCTCACATTCCCACGCCCGATCAAAAAGTGAATCCAACATGGCTAAATCCTTGTAAGAATTGACAAGATGTGAAACAGACTCCGGTATATTATGGAAACGTTTATCGAGCAATTTAAGAACACTCTGAATTGCTTTTTCAGTTTTACCTTCTATTCTGCCTTCTATTTTACCTTCTATTTTACCTTCCAGTTTACCTTCTATTTTACCTTCTATTTTACCTTCTATTTTACCTTCCAGTTTACCTTCCAGTTTACCTTCCAGTTTACCTTCCAGTTTACCTGTGGTATATAGTTCTTCCAATGTTGACATGACCATATTTTCTGTCTCCTTTTTACCTAAAATTTTTGAAAATTCCCGAACAATAATGTCTTTACTGATTTTAACGGTAGCCAACGCGTAATGGGCGATTGAAGTCAACCAATTCATTGTTCGCGGATCGGTTTTGACCTCATCGAAGTATCCGACGATTCGTCCCAGATTTTCCGGCAACTTTCCTTCCGAATACGATTGCAACGTATCAAAAAGTGCCATCAATGCCGGATGTCCTTGCAATTTTTCACGCTGAATCCTTGACAAATCGATCATAATAACCTGAAACCATAACACATTGCTGTCCACGCCTTGCGGTACGGCGATCAAATCTTTTATTTGTAACAACTCATCCCATGAACTCGCGCCGTGATAAAGTATAACGACAAGTGGGTAGGGAAACTTACCATTTTCGGTGATGGCGTTTTGGGGGTCAGCCGCCCATTCTTCATAAAACTCCAATATTTTGCGTAAACAATGAAGTGAATATAATTTAATTTTCTTTGATTGATGTTCGAAAAACAGGAACACTTTGGAGTAAACACCATTTTTGAATCTTGCGGAAAAACGTAAATCGCCAATCACTTCCTGCAAATGATAATCGATTGTAATCGGAGATTCACAGTACAACGCTCTAAGATCAAGAAACCGAACAAGACCCGTATTATCATAATGTTCCAACATACTTGCCATCAATTCTTTGTCAATAAGAAAATGCCGTGCAAGTAAATCATGCGGATGAGCGAGTTTGATTGGTACTGATAATTTAGGAAGTTCCGTCATAAAAAAACTCTTGTCAAAAAAACTTTATTGTTATTTCAATAACAAATATTCTCGTCAATAAAATAAAGTAAAGTAAAATAAAATAAAATTACAAATTCAAAAATAGTTGGAGTTATCGTGACAACTAAAAATTGTTACAATGAAAAACGATATTGAATTATTGGGGAGTTGTTCCTGCTGTTGATTCTTCTTGTTGTAGTCCGCCGTGTTCGACGGGATTGAAGATACTGATACAACCATAAATTTCAATTGGAATGGCGTCTGTTCCATAGACACCTCCGATACTATCAATACGGACTTGTACATCATCACCGCTTGTACTTCCTCCGCTTCCTCCTCCCGAAGTTCTGCCGTAACCGCCTCCGCCGCTCCCCATATCGCTACTCATTCCCATGCCGCCGCCCATGTCACTACTGCCGCCGGCAGAAGCAGCAATAGAAGCATCATAAGCTCCTAAATCAAACGGTTTTGTTGCTGCCGGATTGATTCGTACCCACAAAACATCAATCGGCATGGAACAGTTCGCACAATTGACAAGAATTTCAGGGATTCGTCGTTGGTCAACAATCAAACGAAGACAAATCGGCATTCGTTGGAATTGATCGAATGGAGATTTCTCATCGGCTTTAAGTGGTTTTGCTTTGTCATCGACATAACGGTTATTCCTTTTGATGGCAATAACATCCGCCTCTGTTCGTGCAACCGTAATTCCGCCGACACCACCGCCATCCATTGAAGACGACGACATTTCAGAACTCATTGATGATTCTGCACTGCCGCTTGGATTATTGAGTCGGCTTGAAGACCGAGCCTCTAATGCCGCAGAAGCAGCCTGACCAATTAACAGGTTTTCGATACGTTTAACGATTGCATTATGCGGACCGGTTGCTCCGGTGTTGGATTCTTTAATCACGGAAAGCAAGGCGTGATAAACCCAAAGTTCTTCCTGAGCAAACCAGACTTCATTTGATTTTGGAAGTTTTACCCATGAGGAGGTAACGGTTCGTGTTTCGGGGTTGGGCCAATCGACGGTGCCGACGTAGCGGTAAATTTCTTCTCCGTCAGGACCGCGTGGAAGAGCGGTTTCGGTTGTTCCCATGCTCATACTCGGCATTTCACCTCCGCCTCCTCTCATTCCGGAATCCATTCCCATTCCCGATTCAGAACCACCACCTGAAGAAGAAGCCGTAACTGTGGCGGTTATCTCCATTTCTTTCCAATCTCCCTGATCATCTTTTTGTTGAACACGACGACGATCAACAAAAATTTCGAGTTCAGGAAGATAGTCTGCCACAAAAGTGAGATACGACTCACGGGCATTGATTGTCATTTCATCCAAAAATTTCAACTTCGTAACTTCTTCATGAAACTCTTTACCAACTTTTGTCGGCCAAAGATTCCGTTCACGTTGATCTTTTTCAAGCGTTCTCCATGCCCGCATCACTCGACCACGTAAATCCTTAGAACAATTTTGGATATCAGAGATAGTGATTTCATTCGGATGACTCCGGTCGGAACTAATTCCTTCCGTTGTTTTTTTGGTACTTTCCAAAGCACTTTTACGGTCATTAAACGCTTTGGTAATACTGTTCACCGATGAATACGTTGTAAAAATGGGAAAAAGCAATCCAATGGGAATACAACCCCAAAAAATATACTTCTTAACCAGTTCCAATGAAAATTCCGTTTTCTTAGCCATAATATTGAAAGTTGAAAAAGGTACAAAATAAACAAACAAAACCGATTGAAATTAAAAATAAAACAATTACTCTCCGGTAACTCCAAAACCGGATTGGCAGTTACAAAATATCAGGTTGGAGGAACGGGAGTTTCTGGAGTTGTTGTTGATTCTGTTGAAGTGGTTTCCGGTTCGGTTGTTGTTGGTGATGTTGTTGGTGTTGGTGTTGGTGTTGGTGTTGGTGTTGGTTCTGGTTCTGCCGGAGTGTTTGCGGGTTCTGCCGGAACCGGAGGTTGTTCGGTTATTTCGCCTTCCAATACGGATGAAGAACTTGTTTGATCACCTTGTTTTGCTAAGGCGGCTAAACGTGCTTCTTCTCGTTTTCTCTCACGAACACTGGGCGGAGTTTCGACCCACGCAAATTGAATCACAAAATCAAATCGCCGCAGTTTGATTTTATCTTTTGCATTCATTTCTTTGGCGATTTTCTTAATATACTCTGATCCTCCTCCGCTGGGATCACCTCCGCTGGGAGTGTCAAACGGTCGATTAAATGTTGTATCGAGAATCATGGAATCTTGTTGTCCTCGATCCCGTCCGCGTCCCGTCCCAAATCCGCCGGAACTACCACGCCGATGTTCCAAAACTTTGGTTCGTTCCTGTTTAAAAATTTCCAGAACAACACGCGGATTAAGAATTTCCGTTTGTTGAATTTTTGGAATATCCAGCAGTGTCGGATAAGAAATTCCAAGATCACGCATCGAAACAACTTCCCGTGCCGATTGAGGGTCTTGCGGATTTTTCATCTGTTTTTCTAACGTTGCCGGAAGAATAATTTCTCCGAATTTCAAACTTCGGAGAATTGTTTTTCGCAAAAAATCACTGCCCATTGTTGTTCCGGCAACACTGGCGTTGTGATAATGATAACCGACAATTTGTACAACCCGTGCGATAGAACCTTCCGGTATTGCTTCTGTTGGACCGGGAATGAGTTCCAGACGTTGTGATTCGGTCAACTGAGATAATTTTTTTGCCAAATTTGAGGAGTTGTTGGCATCCGGAGTGTTTGCTGTTTCCGATGTTGCTGTTTCGCCTGAAGTACCTGCAGTGGTTGCCAATATTTCCAGAACTTCTTCGTCATCAGGATAATACCGTTTATTTTCTTTGAGCGGTTGAAACCATTCTGTCAGATTATCTACTGTGATTGCTTCGACATTGGAAATAAACACCCGATTCTGTTTTTCGAGGGTATCAACCGATTGCCCATCAATTTTTTCTTTTTCAACGGGCAAAACATTGTTGAGAGTACGAAGTAGTTCGAGCCAAGTGATTCGTCCTTCGACATTGCTGGTCAAGTTCCGTCCGATTGTATCAATTTCCTTGAACTCACTCACTGCCTCGGCGGTCTCTGATTTTATTTTGGACGAATAGGTTTGAGCGGTTTTTGCTTGGTCTTCCGCTCTGCCGTAATCGCCAATGGAAATTCCTTTAAGGGCTCTGGAAGCTCCGGCAAATTGGACAACCAAACCAAGTAATAATGCCGAAACGGTTGCCAAGACCCAAGGTTTTTTTTCCCGAACAATTCGGTCTGTAATTATTTCTTTTGGAATCAGGTTTGTTGTCAACGGGGCTTCGCCCATTTGTTGCAAAACGAGACCATAACTAACCGCAAACGAATAAAGATTGTCTTTGAACAGCGGGGCATCAACAACTTCGGAACCAATCAATCGGTTGAATTGCGATAACCGTACAACTTCATATCCGAGATTTTGTGTTAAAAATTGACGAAGTCCCGGCATTTTAATTGGGTTACCGATAGCGAGAATTTTGCTGAATTTAACTTTCCGGTTGAGACTTTGATAATATTCCAGCGAGCGGTGAACTTCGCTTAACATATCATTGAAAACGGGTTTCATTGCCTGAAACACTGCTTTGGGATCTTGTGCGGCGGCGGCATTACGTTTCAGATATTCTGCTTTGGAAAAGGTCAGTTTCAATCCTTTGGTCAACGCTTTCGTGAACACGCTGCCGCCGATTGGAATACTGCGAATCCAGATGGAAAAACCGTTGGTAATAACCACATCGGTGGCGTCGGTTCCGATGCAAAGAATGACCAGCGAATCCGGTGGATTATCCGGATCATATTCTTCAATATCATAAATATTGAGTTGATCAAACGCTATGAAGTTATAAATTGCCAGTGGGGAACTTTGAATACAATCAACATCAATAGCGTTTGTAAGATAGGGCGACAAGGTTTTTTTAGCGATATCGCGTTTCATGGCGAACATACCGACTTCGGAATCAACTGGAACTGCGGTTGTACTTTGTCCTGCCGTACCGATTGGCTGAAAACTCCAGATCACTTCGTCCAGATCGAAAGGCAGCCATTGTTTTGCTTCGTATTTGATAATATCTGGAATTTTTTTAGGATCAACCGGCGGTAACTTGAGAAAACGGGAAATTGTATTCTGACCGGAAACAGAAATAGCAACCCGATCACCTTTTGTTTGATTGCGGGAGAGAAATGTTTTAATTGTTTCAGCGAGAATTTCTGCCGGTTCTGAGCCCGGTTGTGACAATATTTTTGAGTGTTCGATAAAATCGAAGGCGGTTGCTTCGATTTTTCCGGGTTCGTCGGCAACTTGACAGCGAAGTGCCTTCAACGACGAATTACCAATGTCAATTCCCCAAACTGCTTTTTTCTTAGCCATAATACCAATTTACCGTTTTTTAATGATGTTATAAAAAACAAGACAAGAACCGAAATATCTTGTCGAAAGCATCGAAAACATTTTTAATTTTCGGCGAATGATTTACGGTAACTGCCATACAGAAATGAGGTTTACCGATTATTTCAATGAAGCCGAAAGTTACTGTATCACAACGACTCAATAAATCATATCTTTTTTTTAGAAAAAAATCAACCGGTAACTTTAAAAAGTTGATAATATTTCAAATAACGGTCTATTTTGATAACTTTTCCTCGATGATTGATTCTATTTTCTTCCGTCCTGAAAGGAAAATAGAGTGAGTAGTGAGTAGTTATGAGTGAATAGTGAGTAGTTCGCAAGCGGAGTAATACCATTTCGGCAGTAATCCGCTTGCGGCACTCTCCACGATTAACTCTCAACTAAAATGAGGTAAATCGTCAATAGAATCAAGTTGAAAAAGTTCAAGAAACCGATCTGTTGTTCGGTAAAGTATGATTTTTTTCTTATCACGGATTTCACGCTCAACACCAAGAAGACCACGACGAACCAATTGATTGAGCAACGAAGAACTTGGCTGCTTGCGGATCTCTTGAACCTCCTCCGCCGAAATCGGTTGCCGGTACGCCACAACTGATAATGTATCAATCACTTGTTGAGATAATTTCGCCTCGCGTATCTTACCGTAAAATTTCCCAAGAATCGGATTAAATTCCAATCGCAAAATCATTCGGTATCCCTCAGATTCTTTCTGGATTGTGTACGGACAACCACTCCGCTGATATTCCCGATTCAACATGCTCACCGCTTCATCAATCTCTTCCGGTAAAACATTACGCATCTTTTCCGCCGCCCGAACAGAACTCAAAGGACGATTCTCCCGATCCCCAACAAAAAGCATCGCTTCAAGAATACTACAAGGACTTAATTCAACAGGTTGCTCCAATTCCACTAAGTCCAAATTCGCTTCCAATTCTTGAAAAGGAACTTCCTGATCATACTGAAAAATCACCTCATCTTCCGCTTCGGTGTTTCGATTTTCTTTTCGATCTGCTTCACAATGTTCCCCAGAAATGTTAGCAAACGCATCTCGAAGTGTTGACAACGAAAAAATTTCAGTGTCCTCTTCAGGTTCTTCAGAAATATGTTCCTCAAACGCAACCGCCCCTAACCGGTATTGCAAATCGACCTCATCCGTCACTGCGGACGACGACAATGGCTCCACGAAACCATCCAATTCCTTCAACTCATTCTTTTTTTTGCGAATTTTTTTTTCGATCATAACGCAACTAACTAGAATCCTAAGAAAAAAAAGTTATAATTCAAAAATAATTTAAAAATTATACCAATTTTTACATAACTACGTCGAGAGGAAAAAATTAAAAAATCGTAATATTCCCAATTCATCAGGTTTCTGAGCAAGCCGGCATTTTTGAGTAAAATATTCGGAATGGAAAATCAAATAGAAAATACAGAAAATACTGTCGAAGAAAAACAAAAACAATACGAACCAACTCGTCCAGGAAATATTTATGATGTCTTCGTTAAAAATATTTTCGGACGAGTATTGATATTCGTCGATTTTTTGTTGAACTACGCCGATCCTAACTTCATTAGCAAGATAG
>JAITBS010000663.1 GCA_031283515.1 Planctomycetaceae bacterium | reverse complement strand
AAAATTCCGCTAATATATTACAAAAAACACAAGTCAAAGTTACTTATTTTACATTTTACCAAAGGTGTTCGGTTTTATTTAACGTATTGTAAATCGTTTCGGTGAGCGGTTTGAGACCGGAACCGGTTACGGAGGAAATAAGAAAAATATCTCGATTCAATTTTTGGATTAAATCTTTCTGAACCGCTTTCGCCTCAGGAATATCCGATTTTGTAACAACAACAATTTCAGTTCGTTCTCCGAGTATCGGATCAAATTCGGTTAATTCTTTTCGTATGATCTGATAATTTTCCCAAGGAGTGTTTTTGTCGTCAGGAGTTGGTTCAATCAAGTGTATCAAAATTCCGGCACGCTGAATATGACGCAAAAAATCATGTCCCAAACCTGTTCCACGACTCGCCCCTTCGATAAGACCAGGAATGTCCGCCATAATAAACGATCGGTCAAGTTCAAGCCGGACAATACCAAGATAAGGTTGTTTTGTTGTAAACGGATACGCTGCAATTTTAGGTTTTGCCTCAGAAAGACGGCTTAAAAGTGTACTTTTTCCAGCGTTCGGCTTACCGATAAGACCGACATCGGCAATCATTTTAAGTTCCAGATGAAGACTTCGCATTTCACCCGATTCACCGGGTTCTGCCAGACGCGGCGCACGATTGGTTGCAGTTTTAAACCGAGTGTTTCCTTTACCGCCTTGCCCGCCCCGACAAACAATCACTTCATCACCAAATTTGGCAAGGTCTTTTAACAAAAAGTTATATTTTTTGTCAAAAATCATCGTGCCAACCGGAACCTCAATAATCAAATTATCAGCACCAGCTCCATGTCGTTGTGATCCGGTACCAGAACGGCCATTTTCGGCTTTCCAAATCCGGTATTGAGTCAGATGAATCAGGCTGTCAATATTCGCCGCACGAAAAATCACACTACCGCCGTCACCGCCGTCACCGCCATCCGGTCCGCCGCGCGGAACATATTTTTCACGCCGGAAACTGATACAACCATCACCTCCTTTGCCCGCTTCAACTTCAATTTCTACTTCATCAATAAACACGTTTCAATAAACGTTTCTGAACCAATAATACAAATCACTAAGAGATTACAAGCCAAAAAATGACAAATTTTTCAGCACAAATAAACTTCATCAGATATTGCCCGAAAATATAAACAGTTACAAAAATTTGTGTTTAATGAAACGGGTTATTCTTTTTCTTCCGGTAGAATTTCGCGGAATGGTTTTTTTTGTTTGTAAGAATCGAGCTCTTTCTGGAGTTCCTCAATACGATCACTCACATTTTCATCATCTTTAGCGTATTCGATACTTTTTTGCGACCATTCGACAGCTTTTTCAAAGTTACCGATTTCCGCGTAGGCGGCTGCCAGTGTACTGAGAATATAGGCTTTTTTGTAATCCGTTAATTGTCCGGCTTTTTCCGCTAATTCCAACGCACGTTTACCATTCCGAATAGATTCCAACGGTGAAGTCGAAAGAATCCAAGATAAATTATTACTGGAAACTTCGTCATTAGGGTCTTTCTCGGTTATTGTTTCGAGAACCTTAACCGCATCGTAATGACGGTTGAGTGCGATTAGGATTTGCGACTTAATCCGTAACAACGCAAGATTTTCCGGCTCTTTTTCAAGCAACGGCGTCAAAATCTCCAACGCCTTACGATTCTTTTTTTGGGAAGAAAAAATACTGATCATTAACAACGTAATAGTATCTTTGTCCGGTTCTTTTTTACGAACTTCTTCAAGAATCGCAAGGGCTTCGTCATATTTTTTGGCATCGCTGAGAACTTGAATTTTGAGAAATGTCCATTTATTATTATTGTCAGGATATTTGGTACGAAGTTCTTCAATAACAGTTATTGCGTCATCGAATTGTTTTTTGGCAACAAAAATTTGTACTTTTGCAAGTTGAAAATCAATATTTTCAGGATTTTCTTTAATAAAGTCGTCAACAATTTTCAGAGCGTCGTCATATTGTTCTTTGGCAACGAATATTTTGATTTTCTGGAGCAAAAACATGGGATGGTCGGGAAAAAGGCGAATTCCCGCATCAATATCTTTGAGTGCTTTATCGTAATCTTTGATTTGTCCGTAAAATTCTGCACGAAGAAAAAGGATTCGTGGTTCTTCGGGATGTTTTTTCCGTAGTTCGTCCAGGAGGGCAATGACATCGGTTAGTTTTCCCATTTCGGCGAGGAGCGGAATCCGTTGTTTCAACGTTACTTCGTCATCCCTTCCTTTTTTTTCTTTTGTATCAAGAATTTTTAACGCCTCTTCGTATTCTTTCCGGCTGAGTAATAGTTGAAATGCGGCATCCAATGCTTGGAGATTATCAGGTTCGAGTTCAAGAATTTTTTGAAGTTGGGCGAGAGCTTCGTCATTCCGTTTTAGTTCGATCAAGCTCAAAACGTGGAGCAGAAGGAATTGGGTATTATTGGAACTATTTTGTGTTTGTTCGGCGATCAATTTTTCGCGTTTAACCGGATCTTTTTCAAGAGATATTTTAAGTAAGATGACTTGAAGATAGGAGTGGGGATCACTCTTCACGTTTTCCAATGCAAGATCAAGAATTTCGGATGCACGTTGGGAATTACCGTCCGGCAACACCGTATTTAATTGTGCAATACGAAGATAGGGCAAAACCTGATTCTTGATAATAGTAACAGATTCTTCCAAATCGGCTAAAATTTTGGTACGAAGTTCGCGCCAATTTTCCGGCAGCGCATCGACCGGTTTTGAGAGTACTTCCTGTGACAGAATCAAACCGCGTTGGAGTTGTGCGGCAGCGCGAAGTTGATCGCAATACACCAAGTTTTCACCGGAAAGTCCTTCTTTTCTAGCTTGCCGGCAAAGAGCAATGACTTTGCCAAAATCAACAGCATTCTGAGCACGAAGTTTTTCTTCGGTTGCTTGATCGAGCCAGGGCATTCCGGGGTTGTCGGCATCGGCGGAATTAATTGCAGGTTTGGGCAATTCCGGTTCGTTTTCCTGCCCCAAAGACGGAACAGTGCCAAACGAAAGAGACAACAACATTAAAATCAAACCAAAAAATAAAAATATTGTGTTTTTCATGTTAGTGTGTAGGAAAATAAATGTTATGCTAATGATCAGTTGAAATGTTCAATATTTCACATTTACAATTTCACATTTACAACTGATAGTTACTGCCGAAGTTTTTAACGATCATTCAACGATCATGAGTAAAAACTAAAAAGTTAGTAGAAGTATATCAGATTGCCGAAGAATTGGCAATAGCAGTTAAATATTCTATTTTCTGGTAAATGCCTATCTTATCAACCACCGAATGTAATAAAAGGAAGTGTTGTAATAAAGGAAGTGTTGTAACTATTCAGTGACATTTTCGTAAAGATGCGGATTTACATAAGATCGCTTGGCTCATATTTACTAATCAACAACATTAAGTTATATTACCATTGTTTTTAATGAAAATTTCACCGAATAATTACGAATAAAATATGTTTGCAGTCATTTTTGATATGGATGGAGTGTTGGTTGATAATTACCATTTCCACAAGCGTGCCTTCGCCGAATATTTTAGCCAATACGGAATAACGTTGACGCCCGCAATGTTAGGAAGAGGGAATGAAGACCTCATGGCAGAGTTATTTCCGAACGAAAACAAACAACGCCATCAAGAACTTGCAGCCGGAAAAGAAGCGTATTACCGCCAAATATATCAACCGCATATCAAACCGGTTGCCGGCTTGGTCGAATTGCTCCAAGATTTGAAGAGGAACAATATTCTTATTGCGGTTGGTTCTTCCGGTCCTGAAGAAAATATCAATTTTGTCTTGGATCAATTGAAAATCCGTAACTATTTCGATGTTGTCGTTTCGGCGGCGATGGTGCAAAAGGCAAAACCTGCACCGGATATTTACCTGAAATCAGCGGAGTTGTTGAATAGTGAACCCGAAAATTGTCTTGTTTTTGAAGATGCTCTTGCAGGAATCCACGCCGCACTCGCCGCAAAAATGAAAGTAATCGGAATAACAACCTCCTTGCCAAAAGAAAAACTAGTCGAAACAAATAAAATCATAAACGATTTTACCGAAATAACAGTTGCAGAAATAAAGCAGATTATAACCTAGATTATCTACTTCTTGCATTCACTTGATTGATGTTTTATTAAGTTACGATTTTTTTAAGAGATAGGCAACGTTTTGCCGAAGGGTTTTCACCCACCGTTGTGCCGGTGTACTCACCGACTTGTCCCTGTGACGGCTGAAAATTAAAAAACAACTTGGAATTGTTTAATATAAATTATTGCAACATTAAAATAATGAACGCAAAAAGTATCACCTGAATCATTCGGTAAATGACGGATAATGTCCGCCGCAAGCAAATAATCACTTACTTTTCTACAATAATAAATTTAATTTTAATTTTTTTTTTTTCAAAAGCGATGCTACGAATTTTTTCAACATTTTTTGGTATTCTTTGTTTTTTCGGAACGATTACTTTTGTTGTTACCGTTCCAGCAGTTGAATCCGACCGGCTCGAAAATTATTACTCAAGAGCAATTCCCGCCGCCGAAGGATTCGTCAAACGTCTCCTCAAAAATGGGAACGCAGAACCTTGGGAGAATCTTGGAGTTCGTTCACTGATTGATCAGTGTTATCTTCTTGCTTCTGCCAATGTTGATTTACCGGAAGAGAAACGTCCCTCGTTGGAGCCGGTTATTCCGTTACTGAAACTTGCGGAGGAAATGCAAGACCGGAACCCTGAAAGCCGGACATTCGGCAATTTCCGTTGGTATTGGCGAACACCGGAAGTGACGGATCAAAACGCCGTTGAATTTGTTGCCGCTCATGCGATTCCCATCTGGTTTGAAGCACGCGATAAATTGCCGCCCGAAGCACGGCTTATTCTTGCACGAATATTGCGGCGTTCTGTGGACGGCTGCTTGAAACATCGTGTTCGTTCTGATTACACGAATATCGCTATTTATAATTTCGTTCATCTTATTATTCTCGGACAAATTTTTGACCGTCCTGATGCTGTTCAGGAAGGAGAGCGGCGTTTACAATTTTTTCTGCTGAATATTTGGGATCATGGAATTTTTGAATACAACAGTCCAACCTATTATGCTGTTGATGTCGATGCCTTGCAACTTGGTCTTCGTTACATTAAAAACTCGTCAACAAAACTGGCAATTCAAAAATTGCTTGATCTTTTCTGGACGGATTTAGCACTGAATTGGTACCAACCTTCTTTTCGTCACGCCGGAGCACAAAGCCGAACTTACAATTATCTTTACGGAGTTGCCGGAACAACACGGTTTTTCGATTTTGCCGGTCTTGCTCCCACCGATAACAGTACAAAAAATCCCGAATATCTCAATTCGTTTCATGCTCTTTATAAACCCGACAAAAAAATTCTTGAACGGAATCAACAATATCCGCGTCTTATTGTTCGGCGTTGGGGAGGTGGTCAGGGACAATGGGCAACTTCTTATATTTTGAACGATATTGCACTTGGTTCTGCCGGAGCACCTTATCGCGGAGCCAGACAAAATATGGTTTTAACAGTTGATTTGGCGGATTTTGAGGGATTGCCTCAAAAGTTGCCTCAAGAACCGCCCAAGTTCCTGCCGCGTAATTATTTCATTGCCGACGGACGCGAAGACCCCTACGGTACAAACCGTTACCCAACCTCCAACGCCGGTCATGAAAAAGCACTTCACGCCGAAGCGTTTTGGTTCGGTGCACAGCGTACCGTTGACGCACTCGGAATTGTCGTTTATACGCCGGAAACACTGAATGATCCTGTGTTGACCAATGTTCAATCTCATTTCGTTTTTCGAAAACCGGAAACAATTTTTCTTAACAATAATCCTATTGAATTATCTGCGGAACCGGTTGAAGCCGGCGACAAAGCGATTGTTTTTCGATATGGAAATAAAGCGTTTGGAATTCGTGTTCTTTGGACGCGGGACAAAGATGGTCAATCGCCGAAGGCGTTTTTGGTGAATGACGGCAACAAACATGGAGTTTACCGGCTTACGGTTCAACATTGGTCTCAGGGTGTTCCGATTTCTTACGACGGACTCACTGCTCCGCCCGGAGCTGCTTTTTGGGTTCGGGTTGGTTCGAACCTCGATTCTGTTGAAAAATTCGATACTTGGTGTCGGAATTTCGCAGAAGCACCAATTGAAAAATTAGAGGTACAAGGGAATCATATTGCGATTCAAATTGCCGGAAGCGATGGTTCCATTTCTGCAATTGGTACGGAATTGGCAACTCCATCATTTCAGGTGATCACGGAACCGGCGGAACCAAACGGAATTTTGACACTAAATGGAAACGATTTAGGACGCCCCATTTTGGAACAAATTCCCATGATTGCTGATTTGGTCAAACGGAAAACCGAATTAAAACCGATTCCGTTGGAATCTACCCAAACTTATTGGGAAGCGGAAAACGGTTTTTGTTTCTTTAATTTCTTAATCGAACCAAACAACGAAGCTTCCGGTAAAAGGGTGGTTCGGGTCAACGGAGATGCTTTCTGGCTGCTGGATATTAAGCGGGCTGGCGATTATTATCTTTGGGCACGTGTTTCCGCGATTGATCCCGAACATGATTCTTTTATGATTGATTGGGCGAAACAGGTTCACGACGGGCTGTATCTTTCCAAAGGAAGTGGTGGTGCATGGCATATAGGTTCTGGTACGGATTGGCGTTGGGTTCCGCTGAAATTGGAAAACCAAAAACCAATTGTTCCCTTAAAACTAGAACCGGGAACATGGCGAATTACACTTCGCCCACGTGAACCCGATGCTCTTGTTGACCGTTTTTTCCTGACAACCGATCCAAACGATAAACCGTAAATATACATTACACGGTAAAAAAATGACCAATATTACGGGGGCGTGATATTAAGCGTTATAGTTACGATTTTTCAGATTTATATCTGATCACAACAGTCCCAAGTCTTAAAATTGATATTGAAAACCATCTTGCTGTAAAAGCACCTCTTTTAAGCTTCGGATACGATAGATTAAAGCAAACAGGAGAAAAAGGTGCTCGTAAAAAAACTAACAACCAATGGTTTGAAACTCAAAATGCGATAAGTTATTGTGAGATTTCGATCTGACAAGGAGTTGAATATTTATAGAATTGAATAATTACAAAATTTTTTACTGTTGTATTTTACCTCTCGACAGCCGTGTAGTTTAGTGATATAAAAGAGACGGTATTTATCATTGTTTTCCGATTTTCTGTTTAATTATTCACCATTCACTGCTCACTATTAACTAAATTAAAACTATGTCCACATTTACGGAAGCTCTCCATCAACGTCTTCTTGTTTTCGACGGTCCGATGGGAACAGAACTTTATCGGCATCACATTTTTACAAACCGTTGTTTCGATGAACTTAACCTGACAGAACCAAATCTGATTGAGCAAATTCTGACAGATTACCGCGAAGCAGGCGCAGATGTTTTGACCACAAACACGTTTGGAGCCAATCGGCATACGTTGGAAAAATACGGAATTGCTGACCGGCTTGTTGACATTAACAAAGCCGGTGTACGAATTGCCCGTAAAATTGCGATGTCCGGCTCACAAACACCGGAGAGCGGTTCTTCTCCCGAAAATTCATTGTTTGTTGCCGGTTCGATTGGTCCCATTCACTTGGGAACCTACACAGAATCAGAACTCGAAACAATGATTCTTGAACAAGTTGATGCGCTTTGGGATTCGGGTAAGGGAGTTGATGTGATATTATTCGAAACACAACCGTCCCGCGAAGCAATGGAACGGGCGGCACGGGCAATGTCAAAACGTTCCCAAATTCCTTTTGTTTTATCCTGTACCGTTGTTTCGGATAAAGAATCCGCATCAGGTGAACCCATCGCCCGACTCCTTGCTCCAATTCCCGACAATCTCGCTCAACCTATTGCGTTTGGAATCAATTGCGGTGTGGGACCCGAAGGACTGTTACAAGCAACAGAAGAAGCAGTTAAAGTTACACATTTACCGTTGATTGTCCAGCCGAATGCCGGAACTCCAAAAGAATTTGAAGGACGTCAGATTTATTATTGTTCACCGGAATATGTGGCGACTTATGCGATGCGGCTTGCGAATCTTGGTGTTGCGGCAGTGGGCGGTTGTTGCGGAATGACGCCGGAACATATTCATGAAATCGCCAAAATGATTAAACCGCTCGACAAAGGACGATCCGCAAAAACAATTCTTCACGCTGCACAACCGGAAGTAAAAGAACAACCGGAAACTCCCTTTCAAGACCGTTCACGGTTATCGTGGAAACTTGCCCGACATGCTTGGGTTACCACCGTTGAATTGGTTCCGCCGCGCGGTTACGATTTGACGGACATCATTGAAAAAAGCCGGAAACTTTATCGTCACGGAATTGACGCTATTAACATTCCCGACGGTCCCAGAGCAAGTTCCCGTATTTCACCGTTGGTTGTTGCGCAACAAATTCTTCGGGAAGCCAATATCGAACCGATTTTGCATTTCTGTTGCCGTGACCGAAATTTGATTGGAATGCAAGCGGATCTTCTTGGTTGTGCGGCATTCGGAATTAGAAACCTGCTTTTTGTAACCGGCGATCCTCCCAAACTCGGAGGTTATCCTGATGCGACAGGAGTTTTCGATACGGATTCAATTGGTATGTCGGCGGTTCAACGGCGTTTGAATCACGGAATTGATCTTGGCGGTCAGGCTCTTTCGCCAACTCACGCTGCTATCGGTGTCGGACTTGATCCAACTTCATTAGATCGAAAACGGGAATTAGACCGGTTTCGTAAAAAAATTGATGCCGGAGCCGAATTTGCAATTACACAACCTGTATTTGATCCCAACGCTTTGCTTTTATTTTTGGATGCGATTGGTGATTGTCCGATTCCGATTCTTGCCGGAATCTGGCCGTTGGCAAGTTATCGTAACGCAGAATTTATGCAAAACGAAGTTCCGGGCGTGATTGTTCCGGACGAGACAATGAACCGGATGCAAGCCGTGTCAAAACATTCAAAAGAAGATCAATTAGCGGTTGGAGTTGAGATTGCCCGTGAAATGATTGCGGCAGTACGTCATCGTGTTGGCGGTGTTCAGGTGAGTGCTCCGTTTGGGCGAGTGGAAATTGCTCTTGCGGTGTTGGAATAACACGCAATTTTTTTGTCCGCAGATTACACCAATTTTTGGACAATTTTTTTTGAGATTATTTTTTTTAGAACACGAACCACATGAAAAATCACGAAATAACTCGAAAAGAGTCAAAACAAAAATTTCGTATTTTTCGTGCTATTTTGTGTGTTTCGTGTTCTAAAAAAATCTCAAAAAAATTTGTGCGAAAATCGGCGTAATCTGCGGACTAAATATCAGCGTAATTTTTGGACATATATTTAACCGGCATTGAGTTCATGGACGATTTATCGAAACAGGAATCAGAGTGTTTGTGTGACAATTTACCGGCATCGGAAAAAGTCCGAATGTTTCCGCATCATGCCGGTGTTTATTTGATGAAAGACAATTCCGGATGTGTGATTTACATTGGCAAGGCGAAAGATTTACGTAACCGAGCCGGTTCCTATTTTCACAAAGCGGCTCTTGAAGATTCCCGAACTGCTCCGCTGATTCCTGAAATACACGACATAGATTTTATTGAAACGGAAAGTGAAGTGGATGCGTTGTTGCTGGAAGCCCGATTGATTAAAGATATTCAGCCGAAATATAACCGTGATCTGAAAGATTCGAAAACATTTCCTTATCTTCAAATTCGTACACGTGAACCGTTTCCGCGTGTCGAAATTACACGAACACCCAAAGAACATGGAGTTCGGTTATTTGGACCGTTTACCAATTCCGGCGGTTTACGCGGAGCGATTCTTGTGTTACAAAAGATTTTCAAGTTCCGAGCGTGTACATTGGATTTACGGGTAAACGATGAACGTTGGCGTTGGTTCCGTCCGTGCCTTTTGCATTCGATTCATCAGTGTTCCGCACCGTGTAATTTTCGTATCACTGCGGAAGATTACCGGAAAAATATTAATCGTTTGATTCGTTTTCTCGAAGGTCACAAAAAATCCTTGCTGACCGATCTTCAACACGAAATGCGTGAGGCTGCCGAAAAGAGATTTTATGAACTTGCTGCCGAACTCCGTGATCAAATCCATCTTCTGGAAACGCTTGATCAACGAGGCGAAATTGATACAAATATTCAGCCGGAAGCGTTTATGATTGATCCGCGTCGTGGAGTGTTGGGACTGAAAAAGATTTTCAAATTGGATACTATTCCGCGAACTATTGAGGGAATTGATATTGCCCATCTTAGCGGGACGGACATGGTTGCCAGTTTAGTCCGGTTTATTGACGGTTTGCCGTTCAAACCCGGTTATCGGCGTTACAAAATTAAAACGGTTCGGGGCATTGACGATTTTGCAAGTATGGCGGAAGTGGTTTCGCGGCGGTTTTCCCATGAAGAAACGGATTATCCCAATCCTGATCTTTTACTGATTGACGGTGGGAAAGGTCAATTGCATTCGGTTTTAACGGCGTTATCCCGAACACCGTTTCAGCCGGGGCTTGTTATTTCATTGGCAAAACGGGAAGAAGAAGTTTTTGTACCAAATCAAGAGAATCCGCTCCGGTTAAGCCGTCATTCTTTCGCGTTGCGTCTTTTGCAATACGTCCGTGATGAAGCTCATCGTTTCGCGCAACATTATCATCACATCTTGCGCAAAAACCGATTCTCAAAAGAATAATTTTGTAACTATTCCGTCATGATCTTATTGTGTTACTATTCGG
>JAITBS010000445.1 GCA_031283515.1 Planctomycetaceae bacterium | reverse complement strand
ACCGGACGAACCATTGGCACCATTATCACCGGCAGCACCTTGAGCTAAAACATCTTGCGCAACCACACACAAACAACACGCAAGTGCAATTGTACCGAGAACACGGTAAAAAGAATTTGCCCGAAACAAACGAGCAAACATCGACGCGATGGCTGAAAACCAACGCTGAGGCGAAGAAACTTTACGTAATCCCCCCCCCCCCTCTTTGCTTGCCTAAATTACCAAGATTAACTTTTTCGAAAATCGTGGAATTTGGGGAAATTGAATTGTCTATTTTTCTTTTCATAAATTTCTCCACATTATTTGATCTAAAGAAAAAACACAAACACCGGAAACACAATTGAAACTGATTTTTCCTATTTCATCAAAACAAAGAAAAACAGTTAATTTCAATATCGGATATTCCATGTCTTTTCTATTTCAATATTTTTGAAATTTATCGTAATTTACAAAATGCAACAGGGTAATTCTTGCCGAAACGGTACAAATGTTAAAGTTTAACACCAAATTGAACCGCCCATGCTACACTTTTTTCACCGACAAACAAGTAGGGACGCCAAAAATGATAAAAAATTATCTTTTTCCACCAAATTTTTCCGTCAAAAAATCCTAATGTTCGGATATTGCGGGCTGATTTTTTTCTTAAATCATTGACATATAACAAATTAAGTTAAAATCAAGACAACACGGATTGGAATTTTCCTTTCCGTAATACCCGATAATTGCGACGTAACCGGAAACATCATAACATCTCAACAATAAATTTGTATCCCAAGACCATCGATTTTTCCAAAATTCAGACCTGGTTTCAGAAAACCAATCTATCCAAACAAGGGAACTTCTAAAAACCTCCCTTGTACATAGTTGAAATTATGTTATGCTATTTTGTTGTTTAGTTTTCCGATTTTTTCCTTTTTTATTCAATTCTATGTCACACTTTCATTCCCATCCCCAACCTTCTTTTTTTGATGTGGAACATCAACTCGATAAAATTCATGCAGTTAACGATTTTCTTGTAACGATTTTCTTGTTCGTCTTAATACGTTGATCGATTGGGTCGATTTTTCTCGCCCCGCTGAGTACAATTCGCTGGAAAATCAATTACTAAAACAGACGCGATACGAATAGAATAAAAAAAATTCCCGAATAAACCACTAATCAAACTCAAACAATTTACTAAAATATGCCTGTTTTTAGAAGTTCCCTTCAATATATTTTTCTTTCAGGACGAGGAGGAGCAAAATAAGGTGTAAAAATAAAAATGCCCTTGAATTATTACGAAAAAATGAGCACAAACGACAAAAAAACTAAATCACTTGAATCTTCAAGCAAAATAGACGACACGAAACAGGAATGCTCCCGAATTATTCGTAAACATGGGAATCGTGAATTAGCAATCGAACGTGCCGAGAATTTGTACAATCAGGCAATCAAAAAACTGCCTGAAACCCCATGGGAAATTAATCCTGTAACAAAAGTATATCAATTGGTCAAAGAATTGCAAAACTTCTTTTCGTAACTATTTGTGAATGATTATATTACAAATACAAAACTCATCAATGAATACTATCAACAATCGTTGCGAAAAATCAAATTGACGACTGCCGAAAATATGTTTCATTTTGATGTTTACATTTATTTAACAATAATTCCCTTATTTATTTTCCATACAACAATGATTCGAGTTTACAATACATTATCGAAGACGAAGGAAGAATTTAAGACGGTGAAGCCGGATGAGGTTGGGATTTACCTTTGCGGACCGACTGTTTATAAGCCGTCACATATTGGTCACATGGTGGGACCGGTGATTTTCGACACGATTAAACGGTATTTATCGTACAACGGTTATCGGGTGAATCTTGTTATCAATATTACCGATGTGGACGACAAGTTAATTGCGGAAGCCAACGCCCGAAAAATTCCGATGGTTGCTGTTGCGGAGGAGATGACCGCCGATTACATGCGCAACCTTGACACGATGAATGTCAAAAATTCGGTTAATCATTTTCCGAAAGTCTCGGAAAATATTGATAACATTATTAAATTCACGCAGGATTTAATTGATAAAGGAGTTGCCTATGAATCGGAAGGCGATGTTTATTTTAATGTTAGCCGGTTTTCGGAATACGGTAAACTCTCGCATCGTTTATTGGAACAGATGACCGGAGAAGGCGGCGGTATGGCAAACCGTAAACAAACACCGTTTGATTTTGCGTTATGGAAATCCGCCAAGCCCGACGAACCTTCTTGGGATTCACCGTGGGGTAAAGGGCGTCCTGGTTGGCATATTGAATGTTCGGTGATGAGCCGTGAATTGTTGGGGGAAACGTTTGATATTCATGGCGGCGGTCTTGATTTGGTTTTTCCGCATCACGAAAACGAAATTGCGCAAAGTGAAGCACGGCATGAAAAACCGATGTGTCATTTTTGGATGCACAATGGTTTGATGCAGGCGTCCAGTGAGATTGGCAAAGTGGGCGGCCGCAAAACAAGAACCGCCGAAGAAGGAAATATTGAATCGCAGGAAACGGATAAAATTAGTAAATCAAAAGGTGCCAGTGCTTTTCGGGATATGTTGAAACAATTTGAACCGGAAACGATTCGGTTCTTTTTGTTATCGTCACACTATCGTCGTCCGATTGATTTTAGTTTTGAGCGAATTGAAGAAGTTGGAAAGGGTCTTGAAACATTTTATCGGTTTACGAAACGGTTTGAAAAAATTACCGGACACGATTTTTATTATCTGGCGGCGGCAGTTAATCGAACTGAAGGTGATCAGGCGATTGACAAGGCAACACTATCTGTTCCCGAATTAGCTGAATATCGTACAAAGTTTTTGGAATCAATGGATGACGATTTCAATACAGGAGCTGCGATTGGAGTGTTATTTGATTTGCTGCGTGTGCTGAACAAATACATTGACGATCATAAACTTGAAACGGAATCTGAATCTCTCAACAACTATCAAACACCGTTGATTCATGGCGCAACGGTATTACGTGAACTTGGTTTAACGCTTGGTTTATTCCATCATCCGCCGAAGGAAAAAACCAACGCCGGTTCTGATGAACTGGTGCACAAGTTAATGGGTTTGCTTCTTGAACTTCGTGCGGCAGCCCGTAAAAACAAGGATTTTGCAACCGCAGACAAAATCCGTAAAGACCTTGCCGAGTTTGGTATCACACTGGAAGATCGTCCTGAAGGTACGGAATGGAAAATCTGAACATGTTACGGTAAATCAGCCGGTAATAATTGTTATAGATTTTACCTGTAACATTTGTTCATTTTATTAAGCACAGAGAAGAACAATAAAATTGTACGTAAACAATTACTATTTATCTTAATTCTTCCAGAGCAAGGATCAAGGCATGAGTTCCATTTTTGGCATATCCTTTTGATTTTGCGGAGTTATAGAGTTGTTCTGCGAGTGCAAGACCGGGCAATGTCAAACCCATACGTTGTGATTCTTCCAATACAATTCCTAAATCCTTGATGAAATGTTCAATCATAAAACCGGGCGCAAAATCTTTTTTGCATATTCGCGGAGCAAGATTGGTCAATGACCAACTCCCTGCCGCACCGCCGGAAACAGATTGTAACACTTTTTCCATATCCAATCCGCAACGAAAACCATACAAAATTGCCTCACAAAGTCCAATCATATTTCCGGCAATAAGTATTTGATTGACCATTTTGGCATGTTGACCATTCCCGCTCGCTCCGTGATAAACAACTGTTTTTCCCATTAAGTTCCAAAATGGAGTAAGTAATTCTGCTGTTTGTTTATCGCCGCCAATCATAATAGATAATGTTGCATTTTTCGCTCCAAGATCACCGCCGGAAACCGGAGCATCTAATGAAACAATATTCTTTTTACGGCATTCTTTTTCGATTTCCTGTGCCAATGTTGGAGAGCTTGTTGTCATATCAACAATAATTCCGTTTGATTGTAGTCCTTCAAGAACTCCCTGCGAACCCAAAATTGTTTCGCGAACATCTTGCGGAAACCCAACCATCAAAAACACAATATCTGCATTCGCCGCTACCGCCTTAGGTGAAGGACACCAAACAGCACCGGCATTCAGTAATTCGGTTGCTTTACTTTTTGTTCGATTATACACATTCAGACAATAACCGGCATCCAAAAGATGTCGAGCCATAGAATGTCCCATTATTCCTGTACCAATCCAACCAAGTATCATTGTTAGTGAATAGTTTATAGTGAATAGTTTATAGTTAATATACTTTGGGTAGTCATAACTATAATGTTTAAATTTGCACAACAATTAATTTATATTATAACAATTTTTTTGTTTTTCGATTTTCACCCCGAAGAGGTAAAGAAGAAGAAATAATAAAACATTTTACTAATATGAACGCATGAACACAACACCAAGATTCCGTATTCGGAATTGACGTTTCAAAAGAGACATTAGATGTTTATCATCTTCCTTCAATAGAATACAAGAAGGTAAAAAACAACGATAATGGTTTGATAATATATCAGTGGAATTATTATTTTTCGATTTTTACCCCAGTGGAACTCCAAAGGTAGTCAATATTTCACCGAAACGTTTTAAACAATACGGCGTACTCGCCGACTTGCCCCTGTTGACGGACGGAAATGAAGGACTCACGGCGTACAACACAATACTAAGCTCAACCGTTGCGACCGTAGGTTTATTGTATTGTTCAAAAACCTTTCGGCGAAAGGTCGCCTACCTCTTAATCGCCTATCTTTCAGTTGCCTACCTTGTAATTTCCAACAGTAAACAAATTCAAAAAAAATTCCACTGATATATTACTAAATTTTATTTTCAATTGTCGGCGTTTCGTGTCCAAACGCCAGCGTTTCGAGTCCAAACGCCAGCGTTTCGAGTCCAAACGCCAGCGTTTCGAGTTCAAACGCCGGCGTTTCGAGTCCAAACGCCGGCGTTTCGAGTCCAAACGCCGGCGTTTCGAGTCCAAACGCCAGCGTTTAGAGTTCAAACGCCAGCGTTTAGAGTCCAAACGCCGGCGTTTCGAGTCCAAACGCCGGCAATCTGACTTGCAGCTCTAGCAATCTGACTCGAACTGGTGATCATTAGAGCCTAATTTTAGAGAGTTTCCGATCCGTAGGTTGCGTTGCGTTTGACCTACGGTTAGAAAAATGCTGCCTTGGCGGGGTGAAGATGGAAAAATAATGATTCCACTGATATATTACGATTTTTTTATCCGTGATTCTACTGAATAGCTAACTTGAATTTTGTGAAAACACACCTGCTTTTTTGATTACAGCCCAAACGGTATTACTCCGTATTGCGACACTCTCCACTCTCCACTATCCACTCTCCACTATCAACTCTCTACTATCCATTATCCATTATCAAAGTTATAATCATTTGTGGTTTGCGATTCTGTTTGTGACACTATTAACTATTCACTACTAACTATTCACTACTTTTAACTGTTCACTACTTTTGAAACCATTTATTTTATTTCAAAGATTGTTTCTCCTGCTTATCGTGGCGGGAATGGTTCATATTTGTTTCGGGCAGGAAGAGAACCGGAAAAATAATACAGAACCAATTCGGTTTCGTCGTTGGTTGGCTCCGTTAGACCGGATTGATGATTGGCCTTACGGACCAGGTCGTTATTTGCCGTTAGACCGCAAAGTTTTCGAACAATGGACGGAATTGTCAAAACAAACTTCCGGACAAATCAGCCCCGAAGATTGGAACGGCTTAACACGAATCGTTCTTGAGGCAAAATTGGAAGGACGGCAATTAGTTCAAGGACGAGGTTGTTTTGAAATTCAATCCGGTGTCTCTAAATCCGGAAATTCTATTTCCTTTGATTCCTTAGGCTTTTGGATAGATCAGTTGGTGGTGGACAACGGCACGCCTGTTTCACTCGTTCGTGAACCCAATGACATCTTTCATTTGATTCTTCCCGCCGAAAAAGAACACAAAACTCAGCATGTTCGCTTTCACTGGTCACTCCGAAGCCGAAACGATATACAACAAAATTTGTCATTCGAATTTTCCTTTCCGCCATGCCCTTCTGTTGAGTTATTACTGGAGTTGCCGGATTCGGCGGTTCCGGTTATTTCGAATGGTCTTGTTATGGAAGAACCCGCCGCTGAAAAAATAGTACCCCTTCAAACGACTCAAACAACTCAAACGACTCAAACAACTCAAACAACTCAAACAACTCAAACAACTCAAACAACTCAAACAATTCAACCAATTCAACCAACTCAACAAATTCAGCCAATTCAACCAACTCAACAAATTCAGCCAATTCAACAAACACACCACACTTCAGATGTACAAACCCCAAAAGTTCAGGAAGAAAAAAATACTACTCGTCGTTGGCGGATTTTGCCGAGCTGCAACTCTCCGGTTTTGCTGACAATCACTCACAACAACAAATTACAACCCGTACGACAAAAAACAGCTATTCAACAAACAATACGTTATAGTATTACACCTCAAGGAATGGATGTTACCACAAAGATTTTTTTCGACAAATCAGATGCACGATTGAACGAATTATTATTGGAACTGGAATCGCCGCTTCGTGTGGTTGATGTCCGGTATGGAGAACAACCCATTTCCTGGTCAACTCTCACCACCGCCCAAAACTCATCGGCAACCCGTATTCATCTAAATCTTGTCGGTGTTGCCAAAGAGGAACCGCGGGAATTAGTAATTGAAGCGGTTTGTTCGGTTCGTGAAAACCAATCTTGGTTGTTACCGCGAGTTCGTGTTGTTTCGTCCAATGTGTTTTGGAAAGAAACACGTTGCGGAGTTCATGTGCAGAGTCCTTTTTTGGTACGGAATATTTCCTGCAAACACGCAACCCAAGTTACTCCGCGCAATCCAGTAGAACGCGGAGATTGGGAACAATTCGTTTTTCAGTTTTTTGAGGAAGATTCTCAAATTATCGTCGATTTCACATCCTATGTGCCCCGTGTTCATCTGAACAGCGGCGTACAAGTGCAATGGGGTAATAATGAAATTCGCGGGAATATGATTGTTGATTGCTCTATTGCCGATGGTAATTGTTATACGCTCGAATTTCCCATTTCATCTCATTGGACAATTGATTCCATACGAAGTGTTTACTGGACTGTTGATTCGACAAAAGTTTCCGGCGGTGATGAAATTCTCACATGGAACATCGTTGATGCACAAGAATCTCTCTTTAACCATTCGGAACTCTTAGGAGAGGACGGAAAACAATTGAAAATTCTTGCCGTTCAATTAAAACATCCGCTTCGGTCACGCAAATTACTTCGGCTTCAATTGACCGGACGTTTTCAATCCGTTTTACAAAACGATTTTCGTTTGAGCGATGTTTCACCGCTTTCACTGCCTCATCATCAAGATGAATCTCATTATATTGCTATTGCGGTTCAATCAACGATTCCGTATCACTTACAATATCGTTCCCAAAATCATTCGGTGTTTGAAATTCATCATTACGATTCACGGTTGAGTCAATATTTTAGTGATGCGCCTTTGGGAATCCTTTTTCCTCTGAATACGCAAACAAAGGAAATCCGGTTTAGTATGGAACGCCTGAAACCAAATTATAGCGCGGAAATAATCGGCAATGTTTTACTCAAAGAAAAAGAAATTGTTCCGTCATTCCGTTTTCGTTGTCAACCGGTTGATTCGTCTGTTGATCGTGTTTACGTTCATTTAATACCGAAACTTCGTGAAGAAATTCAGGACAGCCGCGAGGAAAAAACATTGAGCCATCAAAGCGGAGTTTGGACATGGTCGGGTACATCGGAATCAATTCAACCGCTTCAAGCACGTTTATTGTCCGAAAAAGAACAGCAGGAAATTCTTCCGTTTTTGGAACAACAGCAACAACAACATCTTACGGATACCTCTATTCGCGGTGAAACATGGGAGATTCGTCCGGCAGTTCCGCAGACGGCAATGTTTGAATTTCGGGCTGTTTCTTCAATTCCTCTTTCGGATTCGATACCGGTTCATCTGGCATCATTGCCTCTGGCAACCGCGCAAAAAGGCGAAATCTACATTGAATCGCCGCAACTGTTTCGATATCATGTTGTCAATTCGCGGCTTAAATCAATTCCGACAGTTCCGGCGGAATGGTATCGTTATCAGGAAATCAGGTCGGCATTTCGGTATGATCCGGTGGAGGAGTTCCGGTTTTCGTTGCCACCGCCGCTGACAATTCAACGATTGAACCATGAAGAAACATTGCCGTTTGCGTGGATTTGGTCACTTCGTCTTGATACTTGCTATGAATCGGAAGGTATTATCAAAAACAATGCAATTTTTCTGTTGGAAAATCATGGCAACGACTCTTTGCGAATTCGGTTACCTGAAGGCATGAATGTTGGTAATGTCCATGCGGTTTGGCGTGATGACCAACGAGTTTCCTGGCAGCCTGACTATGAACCTGATAATAAACCTGATAATGAACCTGATAATGAACCTGACGATAAAAACGATCAGGATAAAACCGATAAATCAGTTGTCAATCATGTTGCCGATCAACTATTTTCAGCACAAACGAAGACGCCGTTACAAAATATTGTGGTTGTTTCGTTACCGGAGGGTCGTCGTTTTGTTTCTGTTTCGTTGGAATATTCTCACCGCGACGCACTTCAGACCAAGCAACGAAAATTAAAACCGCAATATCCTTCGGTGGATATTCCGATACTTTCGCGAAGTTGGACGTTATGGTTTCCGCCGGAGTTTGAGGTGAACTTGCGTTCTCCGGTCACACAGAAATCTTCGGTGTTCCCATCTTTTCCGTTACCGAAGGCGATGGGGTCTTTTTTAACAAATACTCGATTTGATCCTTTCTCCTCTGCTGCATGGAAGGAATTTTTTTGGGGTAAAGACCGTTATCAGGATGCTGCCAAAGCATCGCAGCTTTTTTTCAACTGGATTACTGGGGAATTGAAAAAGACCAATTCTGTTGTTTCCGGTTCAGACAGAGGTTTGCTCAATACTGCTCTTCCAAACGAGCCTGTGCAAGTAACAAAAAACCAAACAAATTGGGGAAACATATTCAGCAACGAAAAACAATTACTTAAAATGTTGGGTGAAATCCGGCAAGACAATGAAAAAGGTGTTGAAGTTAAGATTATACTTGATAAGCAATCGTTGGTGATGCTTGGTATTGCGCCTTTGGTTCCGGTTTCGTTTCCTGAAACGGATTTAGCTGAACAACAAGGAATAGAATTATTTGAACATACCGGACTGGTTTTACTGGTTTCGACAAAAATCAGAGCAGACAAAATCAAAGAGTACACATTTTATGTCACATCATTTTTAACTAATTCTTTATACCGCCGTTTTTTTTCCGAATCAATTAGTAATTGTTCGCGTTATATTCCTGAGACGGTTCATCCGATTGAGTTATCTTCCGGTTTATCTAGTTCGTTGGAGCGGACGGGATTTAGTCATCCGCAGTGGGTACTTTTGGAGGACTGGCTTCGGGACACGACGCCGCTTTCAATACCGTGGCCGGTATCTCCATCGATGATTCGTTTAGCGTCGGTGATGCCGAATTGGATAGCGTTTGAGATGTCCGGCGAACCTGATCAATCGTTTTACATTGTTCATCGCGGAACATTTGCGGCATATTATTGGTTAGCATTTTTGGCAGTTCTTGTTTTGACAACACGAAAACCATTTTCATCACCATTTTTTCTTGTGATACTTTTGATTGTTTTTGAACTTCTGACGCAATTATCGATACCATTTCTTATTGACATACCGAGCGGTGCATTTTGGGGAACAGCGGTTTCGCTTGGATTTGGGATGATACGTTCCCATTCCGCCAACATTTCTACAACAAAAATAAGACGTTTCATACATCAAGCCCATTCAACAAACAAACCGCTTGCCGAACCGACAAATTCGGAAAATGTAACAGAACCGCAAAAATCACTGTAAAAGAAATTTGGAATTATCATTACAGACTTCAGTTCAAATTATCCGCCAATCACACAGATTGACGCATTGTTACTGAGGTTGTTTTTGTTGGTAAAATTAGAGTAATATTACAGTGGAATTATTATTTTTTTCTTCACCTCGAAGGGGTGAAAAACGAAAAACAAAAATTCCGCTGAACAATTATAGAATCAATTATCGGGGAAAGGTTATCAAAAGAGACAGTTACAAGATTTTTACACTAAAAACTGATACTGTTTTTTTGTTCTTCAATTTCTTCGAGAGAATACATTTTACCTTGATTGCAGCCAGGACAAAATTTTGCAGTTCTTTCCCATGATTTGGGCGAACTAATATTTTGTTGCCAAAAAGGCCATGTTCGGCATTGGACAGGACGATCTTCATAAACCTTACAACCGCGTGATTTTTCGTTAAGCAAAACACAATCACCATTGGGAAATTCTTTAAGGGAACGCTTTCTGCCTCGTACTGTCCAGACAAACGCTTGTTCGAACTGTATTGCGGAAATTCCTAATTTTTTCGCCATTCGATTGATTTCCTCTGTTGTTACCCAAACGTAACCGGATTCGCCGCAACAACAACGTCCGCAAATCTTACACCCAAAATGTAAACCCTCTTTGTACCAAAATTCTGATGACATGAATTTCGTAATTAAAAATTTAACCGTAAAAATAAAAATTGGAAATATTTCAGTAGAATTTTCGTAAAGACATTGATTCACATAAGACAAGCAACCTTTGCCGTAAAGATTATCTGATTTACGGTTATCTAACATGGTCACCTCAACATACTCGCCGACTTTACTCTGTTATAAATTCTGAGTTTATTTTTTCAAAAAACCGTTATTGATGAGCCAGGCTTTACAGAGTTCCGGCCAAGTTTCATTTCCGGTTCGGTTTTTCGCTAACCCTTGACCATGAGCTCCCTTTTGATAAATGTGTAACTCAACAGGAACCTTATACTTACGAAGAGCAAGGTAAAACTCTATCCCATTTTCCGCCGGAACAGCGGTGTCTTCATCCGTAAAAAAGATAAAAGTCGGCGGAGTTTTTTCCGTAACTTGTTTTTCATTGGAATAATAATCAATAAGTTCTTTCGGAGCATCCGCACCAATCAGATTATTCTGTGAACCACGATGTGTGAATTTCGCATCAAACAGAATCACCGGATAGCAGAGAATCATAAAATCAGGTCGGCAACTCATTTTGTCAATTTCGTCGTTTGGTTCTTTAATGTTATCGAAATGAGTTCCGGCAGTTGATGCAAGATGCCCGCCGGCAGAAAAACCCATAACTCCTATTTTTTCAGGATCAATTCCCCAATCTTTGGCATGGAACCGAACCACCCGAATAGCACGTTGAACATCAAGCAACGGATTCGGATGACCATAACCTTTGCCGCGATGACGATATTCCAAAATCACTGCTGTTACCCCAAACGAATGAAACCATTCGCCGATTTGTTTTCCTTCGTGATCCAAAGCCAAACCGCCGTAACCACCGCCAGGACAAACAACAACCGCAATATCTGTAGCCTTATTTTTGTCCGGAAACCAGACGGTGATACGCGGCTTGTCTTTTTCTTCGGTTCCCAACGCATTGGGAGCTCCTTGTTCCCAAAGTGTAATCTGTTTTTGCTCCGCTGCACACACAACAATATTCACAAAAACTGTATTCATAAATACCAGTGAACAAAGAACAAACATAAGTTTTGTCCGAGAAAAATTTGTTTTCATAATGTTTTCCGCATTGTTAATTGTTGCGGCTCCAAAGGAAAAATTGGGTGAATTGTAAATAATTACAAAAATAGTCTAGATTTAACACTTAACATTTAACGCCGACGCATCATTGACATTCGTAACGCTTTTGATACTTCTGCTTTCTTTTTAGCGTCACGTTTATCAAATTCCTGTTTGCCTTTGCATAATCCCAGCAATACTTTTGCCTTACCTTCTTTGAAATACATTCGGAGCGGAACCAATGTCAAACCTTTTTCATAAGCTCGTTTTGCGAAACGTTCGACTTCGCGCCGATGCATTAATAATTTTCTATCTCGTTTTGGTTTGTGATTGAACCGGTTTGCTTCGACGTATTCGGGGATGTCGCAACCGACCAGCCAAACCTCGCCGTTTCGGACTCGCCCATACGCTTCCGAAAGCGCAACTGTACCCGAACGCAAACTCTTAACTTCACTCCCAACCAACACAATACCACATTCCAAACTTTCCAGAATATGATATTCATGCCGTGCCTTACGATTTTCCGAAATAGTCCGTTCATTGGACGGAACCTGATTTTTTTTGTTTTTCTTGACCATGAAAACAAGAACAATAATGGTAATAATTCGCTCAAAATTTACACAAAACAATCTTTTATACTCATTGCACTTTAAAATTCGGATTTATAAGAGCAGACTTTTGATGTCTTTTATTTAAAAATCCTATTAATTTGTTATCCTGTCAAAACCAGTTTATCCTGTCAAAAAACGAAAACCGAATTGTTAAGTGTGATGAATATACCGAAAAGTTGCCTGTATCAGCGGCAGGCAATCGAAACAATTAATAATAACCATTAGTAATCGTCTGGTAATTGTTTCATTTGGCGCAGTGAAAAAACGGGACCTTCTTTGCAAACATAGACGGAACCGCAATTACAACGTCCGCATTTTCCAACACCGCATTTCATTCGGTTTTCGAGACTTGTAAAAATATTAGCGTCATCCATTCCGGCTTCGGCAAGAACGGGGAGAGAAAATTTAATCATAATCGGAGGACCAACAACTAAAGCGGCGGCATTTTGGGCGTTGAATTTTGCTTCTTTAAGAATAGTTGGTACAAATCCGATTTTGCCGTTCCATTCTGGAGTTTCGCCGCCCGGATCAACTGTTTGCAGAACATCCACATTGGGAAATTCCACCCATTTCGCCAAATCGGTTCGGAACACAAGATCGCCAACTGTTCTCGCTCCATAAACAATAGTGATTTTGCCGTATTTTTCCCGATTTTCCAAAGCGTACCATATTGCACACCGAATAGGCGGCATCGCGATTCCGCCGCCAACAAACACAAGATCTTTACCTTCCCATTCTTTCATTGGATAAGCGTTTCCGTAAGGACCGCGAAAACCAATTGTTTCGCCGGGAACAATTTCCCACATTGCTTCGGTTACTCGACCGGTTTTGCGAAAACAAAATTCAATATAATCTTTCCAATTGGAACTAGAACAGATATTGAATGTTGATTCGCCGTAACCGAATACACTGTAAAGTCCAAATTGACCGACATTAAAAGAAAAATTCTTTTGTTTTTCTTCGTCGCGAAAACGGATTCTAACGGATTTTACATCAATCGTATGTTGTGTTGTTTCAATAACTTCCATCAAATCCGGTTTATAGATATTGATGTCATTGTTCATTTTTTTGCGGGTTGGTTATAGAATGGGTTGAATTAAGTGGAACTAAAAACAGCGGCAGATTTTTCGTGAACCGACAGTAAAGCTCAAATTATAACATTTTGAATTTAAAAACAAAGTAAGTGTTATCGGGCAATATTATTTCCGGCAGTCATAAATTGGGTTCTTCGTAACGGTTCGGCAATTTTTACTCAACCGTGTTATTGTAACTGTCTATTTTTAGTCCGCAGAGAACGCAGATTTTCGCAGTATTTAGTCCGCAGAGGACGCAGATTTTCGCAGTATTTTGTCCGCAGAGAACGCAGATTTTCGCTGATATTTAGAGATTGTTTTTTTGAGAATTACGAACCACACAAAATAGCACGAAAAATATGAAATTTTTGTTTTAACTCTTTTCGTGTTTTTTTGTGTGGTTCGTGTT